>DTSG01000579.1 GCA_012965455.1 Planctomycetaceae bacterium
GCTGTTTTCATGACGTGCGTTACGATGATGCTCGTGACGGTGTGTTGGAGTCGAGATCGCATGATGAGTTCATTGATGACATCACTGGCGATAGGGTCTAACCCAGTGGTGGGCTCGTCATAGAGCATAAGGTCTGGTTTCAGGATGTTAGCTCGAGCGATAGCCACTCTTTTTCGCATCCCGCCGGAGATTTCCATTGGGTAACGCTGGCAAACGTTGTCAGCTAAGCCAACTTCTCGTAAGCTTTCAGTAACAAGCGACATGATATCCTCGTCGCATAATACTGTGTCTGAAGTGATTTGCGAGTTGGACTGTCGTATTGGAAAACCGATGTTTTCCGCGACCGTTAAACTATCAAACAACGCGGCACCTTGAAAAACGAAACCAGTGCGACTTCGTAGGTGCGCTAATTCAGCGCTTGTTGTTTGACATAAATCCACCCCGTCAAAATGGACCGTGCCCGCTTGGCCTTGGATTAAACCAATCAGTGACTTCAAGAGCACAGTTTTACCACAGCCACTTTCACCAATGATTGCTAGTGTCTCACCGCGACGGACCTCTAGGGTTATGTCTTGTAGTACCACTCGATTGTCAAAACTCACGCCTAGTTGGCGGACTTCTACGAGGGGGCAGACAAAAGGGCTGTTGCTCTGCTGACTGGGCGATGATTGGAGCGGCGGTTGTGAACTCATAGCAAGGCGTTTCCTCCAGATTGCAATGGTAGGAAGAGCCGGTCGAGTCCCATTCCGAGAAGTAGGTCGATCCCGAGGATTAATACAAAGCTAATGACAAATGCGGCTGTGGCAGCGCGTCCTACCCCTTTCGCGCCTACTTGGCAATGAAATCCGTGGTAGCAGCTGACGATAGCAATCGTACATCCAAAGAACAGGCTCTTAATTAGGCCAGTGAGTAGATCCCAGCCACCGACAAAATCTCGCGAATGTTGAAAATATAGGTGGGGGTCAACATCGAGAGCCAAATAGCTATAGGCAAACCCGCCAAAGATTCCCATAAAATCTGCCATAATCGTGAGCGTAGGGATGAGCAGCAGAGCAGCGACTACGCGGGGCACGACTAGATGATGGATGGGATTGATCCCCATGCTTTCCAACGCATCGATTTGCTCTGTGACTCGCATGGTCCCTAATTCTGCAGCCATAGCACTGCCTACGCGTCCAGCTAACATCGTTGCGGCCAATACGGGCCCAAGTTCTCGGACGAGCGTCATGTTGATAACAGCGCCCATATGATTTGCCATTCCGATTTGGCTGAACTGAAAATGGCTTTGAACAGCAAGGACCATTCCGATAAAGAGCCCGGTTAGTGCGATGACGGGCAGGCTAAGCACTCCGATTTGAAAACAGGCGTTGACGAGTGTGCCGGGTCGCATTTTGTGTCGGAAAAACCACTTCAGGATCTGTACAGTAAATAGTGTTAAGTCACCGAGTTGGCAGACAAAGTTGGTACAGGCATCGGTGACGTTGCGCAGCAAGCCCTGAGAACGCAAGGCGTTGGGAGGTGTCGCTGGGTTTACCGTCGTATCGACCGAGTTCATAAGCAGCCTAAAAGCGGAATGGTTGGTTCGGTATTTGTGATAGGCGCGCATCAAAATTAGCGCACAACCGTACCTGCATCAACTCTTCGGCTTGTTAACATAGAGAACTTAAGGGATTCTTAACGAAAATACCGGTATTAGCGATTCCCGTTGGCAGGCCGCTTAGGCGCGGCAAGATTTCACAACAAATAAACGGTCGTGTCGGAGCTGCTGGGGTTCCCCTGATCCGTCACCAATGGGCATTGTCAGAGCCATCGTTTTTTATTGACGAACCCGCTGGCACAATGCTTTGCCGGGTAAACCCACATCGGGGCAAGGCCCTACAGTTCGTGCCCTACTCGGGTGTAGCTTTAGGCTTGGCTTTGGGTTTAGCTTTAGGCTTCGCTTTGGCCTTTGACTTGGCTTTCGTTTTGCGTTTAGGTTTTGTTGCTACGGCTGTTGTTCCGCCGCCGTCTTCATCGTCATCGCTGACAACAACCTTCTCGCAAAACTCACCCTGAAAATCAAGACGGGTGATTTGTTCGTGATCGTCGTCCCAAATAGCGTCGACCACAATCTTGTTCTTGCCCTCGAATTCGCCTTTGAGTAATTCCTCTGAAAGAGGATCTTCGATACGGCTTTCAATGGCTCGTCGCAACGGTCGCGCCCCATAATCTGTGTTAGAGCCGGCATTGACGAGATACTCTTTTGCGTCGTCGGTTAATTCCAACGCAATATCCATAGCCGCAAGTCGTTCACGGACTTTCGCCAATTCCAAATCAATGACTTGCTTTAGATCATTAATATCCAAGTGCCGGAAGATGATTGTGTCGTCGAGGCGGTTGAGGAATTCAGGACGAAAGACTCGTTCGATTTGCTCGAGCACTCGGACTTTCATCGACTCATAAGACGCATCATCATCGGGTGCTTGAAAACCAAAGGATGCTTCATTTTTAATTGCATCTGCTCCGGCATTGGTAGTCATAATCAGGATTGTGTTACGGAAGTCCACGTTGCGACCAAAACTATCGGTCAAGCGTCCTTCTTCCATGACTTGCAGTAGCATATTAAACACATCGGGATGTGCCTTTTCAATTTCATCAAGCAACACAACGGCATACGGTCGCCGTCGAATTTTTTCGGTCAATTGCCCACCTTCTTCGAATCCGACATATCCGGGAGGGGCACCGATGAGTCGGCTGATGTTATGTTTTTCCATGTACTCACTCATATCAATATGAATGAGTGCTTCGGCGTCGCCGAACATGTATTCAGCGAGTGCTTTAGCGAGCAAGGTTTTTCCGACACCGGTGGGTCCGGCGAACAGAAAACAACCCGTCGGTCGTTTAGGATCTTTCAGACCACTGCGACTACGGCGAACCGCTTTGGAAACCGCTGTGACTGCAGATGCTTGGCTAATCACCGTCTGATGCAATTCACTTTCCATTGCCATCAGACGCTTACCTTCTTCCGTTGAAAGGCGAGTAAGTGGAACGCCAGTCATTTTCGAGACAACTTCGGCGATGACGTCTGCATCAACAACTCCGCCTGCTTCAGCAGATTTCTCGCGCCATTCTTGGGTGATGGTTTCCTTTTTCTTACGTAGTTTGTCAGCGTTGTCACGCAACGCAGCAGCCTTTTCGAAATCCTGATTAGCAACCGCTTCTTCTTTTTCACCATTAAGGGCTTCAATTTCAGTATCAAGCTCTTTTAGATTTGGCGGGCGGGTCATTGTCTTCAACCGAATACGTGCGCCGGCTTCATCAATAACGTCGATGGCTTTATCTGGCAAACAGCGAGCAGGGATATACCGTTCAGAAAATTCAACCGCAGTTTCTAACGCTTCATCGGTGAATTCTACGCGATGATGGTCTTCGTACCGCTGTCTTAGACCCTTGAGAATCTCAACGGTTTCTTCCTTGTTGGTCGGGTTCACAATGATTTCCTGGAACCGTCGAGCGAGTGCGTTGTCTTTCTCAATATATTTACGGTATTCGTCTAAGGTTGTAGCACCGATACATTGGATTTCGCCTCGAGCTAACGCTGGTTTGAGAACGTTCGCTGCGTCGATTGCGCCTTCTGCGCCACCAGCGCCAACGAGTGTGTGGAGTTCGTCGATAAATAGAATCGTGTTCTTTGCGCGGCGTACTTCATTCATGACCGCTTTAATACGTTCTTCAAATTGCCCCCGATATTTCGTACCGGCTACCATCATCGCAAGGTCTAATACAACGATTCGTTTGTCTGCTAACAGATCTGGGACTTCGCCATCGATCACCCGCTGTGCGAATCCCTCAATGATGGCTGTTTTACCCACGCCTGCCTCGCCAAGCAGCACAGGATTGTTTTTGGTACGACGACATAGTATTTGGATGGATCGTTCAATCTCTTGGTCACGACCAATCACGGGATCAAGTTTCCCTTGCTTGGCAAGTTCCGTCAGGTCACGCCCAAAGCTATCCAAAGCGGGTGTTTTTGATTTGCTACTTTTGCCGCTTGATTCCGATGAACCTGAATCGTGGCGGGAGCGTTCGTCCTGGTCGCCGTTTTCGAGCCCATGCCCAAGTAGATTGAGGACTTCTTCGCGGACGTCCTCAAGCTTCATGCCGAGGTTCATCAATACCTGAGCAGCCACGCCTTCTTGTTCGCGTAGGAGTCCCAACAGGATATGTTCTGTACCGACATAATTATGGTTCAAGCTGCGAGCTTCTTCCATGGAATACTCGAGCACTTTTTTAGCGCGTGGTGTTTGAGGAAGTTTCCCCATGGTCACCATTTCGGGGCCGCTTTGCACAAGTTTTTCGACTTCTAGGCGGATCTTCCGCAGATCGACGTCTAAGTTTTTCAATACATTGGCGGCAACACCACTGCCTTCTTTAACTAGACCTAACAGTACATGCTCTGTACCAATGTACTCGTGATTAAATCGTTGCGCTTCTTGATTGGCAAGCTGCATCACCTTGCGTGCTCGATCGGTAAATCGTTCGTACATGATGACTCCCCCCTTGTTGTGTTTTTTGATTCGCTGACATGGCACCCGTTTTGCCGTCTCCAGCGAAATCGAATGTCAAGTATGTTTCAAAAGTTCCGAAAATTGAAACAATGCTCTTTCAAGTTGTAGTTCCTAGTTATCAACATACCCGAAAAAATGCATTTCGGGGATACCACCAAATGGAATCTTAAGTAGACACCGAGTTGGTTTTTTATTGTTTATTAGTTAGGGTGATTATGGTGATTACACGCATTATGCAGCCACGGACGAAGAATCACTTTTGCTTTGGGACGTTAACTTCAACTCCAGTAATTCCAGTTCTCGTTCAATCTCAAATTCCCATTGTTTTGCTTCATCCCACTTTTGGATGTCCGTGATTTGAATAAGCGCTTCTTCGATACGATTTGTGTGTCGCAATAAGGTAAGCAGTAGTAATCGCGCTTCAATATCATGAGGTGACTCTGCCAGAATTTGATTTATTATTGATTCAGATTCAAACCAGTTTCCTTTGAAATATTGATTTCGTGCGTCGAGAAATAGCTTGTCGGAAATATCAGGTGATTTGCTGGCTTCGTCGTGACCAGCTGACTGGCTTAAACCGAGCTCGTCTGAATTAACCAATACCGGTGGCGAATCAGACACTGTTTCTAATGCTGTGTGTTGGTCTGTATAGTCGCGATTGAACTGCCGACGTATTTGCAGTTGAGTTGAGTGTTTACGAGTTATTCGAAAACCGTCGATGGCGCCGATGCTCCAACAGAGCCCAACACAAGCCCAGATAACATCCAGACTAATACTCGGCACTGTTGCGATCCACATAAATTGAACGGTGAGAGCCAAGTTGAAGAGGACTCCAAACCCAGCGGCCATCCCCAGTCCCGTCCATTGTCCGCGCAGCCACAGCCGCGACAGGCCCGGCCAGGCGGTTGTAATCCAGGGAGTAAGAATGATGGGGGCCATGTTAGTAATGGAAGTCATTGGTTAAGACAGAATTGTTAATAGGGATTCTACCGACTCCCTTCTTCTTGCAGCAAGGTTACTTAACATCGATTTGTTTTTGTTGTGGTTATTTGCATATTCATATCTGTATTGATAAATGCATGGGTGCTGGTTTTTTTGAGTGTTGAGTTGGGGGACATCAATGGGTGTCACCTTTTGTCCTGTCATTTTGACAGGGCAACTCCATTGTTAATCTAGGATTGCAGTAAAACAGTGTCGAAATGCTAGCCCCCACTAGTAATAATGCAAATGCCGTTCCAAACTAAAAGAAGTGAAAAATAAAGCAGCCTATTTTCAACATAGTGGTTTGATGGACAACAACGAAGCTATCGGTGTATTGCGAATTATCGATGCGAACGCAAATCGAGCTGCTGAGGCATTGCGCACTATAGAAGAGTACGTACGTTTTGTTGTGAATGATGCTCACCTGTCCCAGGCAACCAAGTCGTTACGACATCGTTTGGCGACTATTATGCAATTAGTACCACTGAGCGATCGCTCAATGGCACGTGAAAGTCAGCTTGATGTGGGCCGCAACTTGACGACAACTGAGGAAACTGATCGTGCCAACGTTTTGGCCGTTGTCGCAGCAGCTTTTGGCCGACTCAAGCAGGCCTTGCGATGTTTAGAGGAATACAGCAAGACGATGTTTTCGGCTGCGGCGGAATTGTTCGAGCAGCTGCGCTACGACGTTTATCAACTTGAAAAGATGATCATCAACGTATCCTCGACGGACGAGCGACTTGTGCGGGCCAACGTGTATGCAATTATTGACGGACAAGGCGATAGTGATGAATTTAGTCGATGTATTAACGAGTTGTGCGCAGCGGGTGTTGACGTTATTCAACTACGCGACAAGAACCTTAATGACAAAGTGCTGCTCGAGCGGGCAATGCTGCTACGTCAAATTATTGATGCAGCAGAGTGCACTCCTTTGATGATCATCAATGATCGCCCTG
>DTSG01000580.1 GCA_012965455.1 Planctomycetaceae bacterium
TAAGTGTGTCCGCTTTCGTCAAGTAGCATGGACATCGCAGCTATTGCGGCTATCGGATTGATAACGTTTTGCCCCGTGTATTTTGGAGCGCTGCCACCCATGCATTCGAACATACTCGTTCCGCCAGGATCTGGATTGATGTTACCACCAGCAGCGACGCCCATGCCGCCTTGGATCATGGCACCCAAGTCGGTGATGATATCGCCGAACATATTGGTGGTGACGATGACATCATAATACTCCGGGTTCTTGACCATCCACATACAGCAAGCGTCGACATGGTTGTAGTCTTGCTCGACATCAGGATAGTCCTTGGCAACGTCTTGGAATGTACGCCAGATTAGGTCATGTCCATAGGTTAAGACATTGGTTTTTGCGACAAGCGTTAGTCGTTTGCCTTTCGGGTTGTTTCGTTTTTGGGTGTATTCAAACGCATAGCGAATGATTCGTTCACAACCTTTGCGAGTGTAGATGGCAGTTTGAGTGGCAACTTCATCTGCTGTACCCTTCTTAAAAAATCCGCCTACACCACAGTACATGTCTTCGGTGTTTTCTCGAACAACCACAAAATCGATATCCTCAGGGCCTTTGCCGGCCAAGGGAGTTTCGACTCCGGGATAAAGCGTAATGGGTCGTAGGTTAACGTATTGGTCGAGTTGAAATCGGAGGTTTAGCAAGAGCCCTTTTTCGAGGATCCCAGGTTGAACGTCTGGATGACCGATTGCTCCCAGATAGATTGAATCGAATTGTTGCAATTCTTCGCTGGCGCCCTCAGGTAACGTTTCACCTGTTTTGAGGTAACGTTCGCCGCCAAAATCAAAATAGGTGAGTTCATAATCGAACGAATCTTTTTCGGCAACTGCTGCGAGTACTTTAATCGCTTCGTTGGTTACTTCAGGACCGGTTCCGTCACCAGGGATAACTGCGATCTTCATAGGGCTGGGCTTTTCTCGATGATGCTTAATTATATTTCGTTTGTCAGCACTTGATTTTAGCATTGAACCGGTTTTTCGCCAATTGCCCCTTGGATTCTGCTATTACCCGCTAATTAGTTCAGTCCAGTGTCGATTGGCAATGATGGCCACGGTGGTGGCGAGCCACAGACAATGCTCGGGCGTCAGTCGCTGTTTGAATAGGCGAATGTTCAGGTGGGACAAACTACAGAGCAAGGCAACGAGTAAAATACTTTGCCAGCCGAGAACGAAGCCGATGAGGATGAAAGCATAGTTGTGGGACCAGGGAGCGATGGATTTCTGCGTTATCATGGTCGGCACGAACAAGCAGCCAGCAATCAGCCCGACCAAGGCTCCGACGACCGCTGAGGATAGGTTGTTGATGATTGTGGGATTGAGCGAAGTAGCGTTTCCCTGGATGTCAAAGGCAATGGAAATTGGCCAGAGAATGGTAAGCACTGTGGCAGCAACAATTCCGCAGAGATATAGTCCGCGAGGAACAGCATCTTTTTGAAATCGAATCAAGGCAGCGGTCATGAGAATGGTGAGCAAGCAGGTGTGGACGAGAAAGTAGCCTAGCAGAACCCAGGGTGGGTTGATCATCATACCTTCAAAGACAAGTAAATGCAGACGCGGCTTTTCGATGAGGTTGATGCCATCGCAGAATATTTCAACGAATGCGATCGAGCCGATAGCAGCTGCGGCGAGGCACTCGATAACGAGATAGCGAATGGAGATCTTCATTTTGCAGTTGTGACAGCGCCCACCGAGCCAGATCCAGCC
>DTSG01000581.1:0-1360 GCA_012965455.1 Planctomycetaceae bacterium
TTTCAATCGGAACATCAACCCTTCGCCCCTCTATGACCCCGGTTGAATCCGCCAACTGGATGGTGCGCTTGGGCTTCCACGTCGGCACAACCGTTGCCTTGCCCTCGTTACCGCTGCGATCCGTGGCGATGACCGTGATGTCGTTTGCACCACCCACAAGCTTCCGGTCTTTCAACTCGAACTTGCCATCTACCAGCCTCAACTCTCCCATCTCCTGACCCTTCCACAGCCACGCAAGCGTCTTGATGCTCCCGTTGTCTGCAACACTGCCCGACAGGTTAAACCCTCTGTCTGCTCTCTCCTGCGAAGAAGGTGTAGCTATGGTAACAACCGGGGTTTGTATGTCCTTGAAATTTGCCGCCAAGGAGGTTGCAGCTCCAAATTTTATGGTGATCTCCTGCCGGTTCTCCTCCACCTGCCCGGTCCACCCCGCAAACTCAAAGCCATCATCAGCTTTTGCCGTTATAGTCACCTCCTCACCCGGAAGATAACTCTCCTTGTCCGGGGATTTACTGATGGTTCCACCCCCCCTAATCAGGGTGTTCAGGCTGCCCAACTTGGTGAAGTGGACAATGACACGCTTGTTGCCGTCCATCATCAACTTGGCCTGCTGCTCAGAGGACTCAAGGTCCCCTGACCAACCGACAAAACCAAAACCCTTTGACGGACTCGCCGTCAGGATGACTTCAGCTCCCTCCACAAAGGTGTTTGAACTGGATAACGTCAGCACACTGCCAGAGCCTCGGGTTTCTTTGACCAGTTGATATCTTGCCTTGAAATTGGCAGTGACGGCCTTGTCTCCATCAAGGAGCAATGACTTCCGGTTTACATCTCCGTCCAGGTCCCCCGACCAACCGATGAATACATAACCTGATTTGGGCCGAGCCAGGAGTTCCACCGTGGTGCCTTTCTCGTAAAGGATGTCATCGGGCGTTTTGTTCACCTCGCCATTCTCCGCATTGATGGTCAGGGTGACCGGGGCAATGATGTTGCGGCTGAAAACGGCAGTAACCGTCTTGTTGGCATCGGCAACTGTCTCCAACGGGTTCTCTGTTGACTCCATGTCTCCGGTCCATCTGACAAAACTGTATGTGGGGGCAGGTACCGCTTTAATCGTTATACTCTGCCCAGCATCATAACGGTTCGATTTCGGTTCCACCTCAACATGACCACCGTTATTGGCAAGTGCTATGACGGTGTATTGGTCCGAGCTTAGCGGAACAAACAACGCGGTGAAATTGGGGTTGCCACTGGTCACCTCGTATTCAAGCGGGCCCTTTTCCTTTCCAAGCAAATCCCCACCCCATATCCCCAGGTAATAGCTTGGATCCGGCATTATCCAAGGGCTACAGCGATATCG
>DTSG01000581.1:1370-1736 GCA_012965455.1 Planctomycetaceae bacterium
AGTTCAGAGCAAAAACATTTAGTCGGTTTCGATTTTTATTTTGAGCGCCCAGGTAATAGTTTGGATCCGGCTTGGGTATCAGGTTTATTATTGAGCCATAATCATAATACTGCCTGTTTGGATTGATTAAAACCTCACCCTTGCCCGTTATGGTAAACTTCAGCTCCGCGGCAAACACAGCCTCAACCTGTATATCCCTGTCCATTAAAACCTCGATATCGCTGTAGCCCTTGGATAATGCCGGGTCCCACCATAACTTCCCAGAATTTGGATCTTCCCAACCTGGGTGCTCAAAATAAAAATCGAAACCGACTAAATGTTTTTGCTCTGAACTCTTACCTTCGACACCCCCCACAAATCCCATGG
>DTSG01000582.1 GCA_012965455.1 Planctomycetaceae bacterium
AAGAGCAAATTTGCCAGCTTTGCCAGCTTTGGCAAAGCGCAACAAGGACATCTCTGTTTACAGGACCATGGCAATTTGGTGTCTTATCGAAATATCAAGATTCGCTTGCCGCGAGCTGATGACGCAGCACCGAAGTCGAGTGATTCAAAAATGGACTTAGAAGTTGTCGAAGCATTTCCACAACTAAAGTGGGAGGATTTCGAAGGAGCGGATGAGAACGGCCGCGTACAAGTCTTGCGGCCGGTGGAGTTGATTCATCCTGGAGATGGCACGAATCGATTGTTTGCCGCTGATCAGAGAGGGCGAATTTATGCCATTAACAACCAAGCTGACGTTAAGGAAGCGACAGTGATTCTAGATATACAGGATCGAGTACAAGCTCATGACGCAGCGTCCAACGTAAACGAAGAGGGTTTGTTGGGGATGGCAATCCACCCGAAATTCAAACAGAACGGATACGTTTTTGTTTATTACACGTCCAATAAGTCGTCGCTAAAAAATGGTCGGTTTAGCTATGTTTCTCGTTTTACTGTGGACCGATCAACTGGAACGGCCAGTGGTGATAGTGAATTGATTTTAATGAAGATCGACCAGCCATTTGCAAATCACAATGGTGGCCCGATGACTTTTGGTAATGATGGGTTGTTATATATTGGTTTTGGGGACGGCGGTGGTCGTAATGACCCCGACGGCCGTGGTCAGGATTTAAGTAATCTGATGGGTACCATCCTTAGAATTGATGTAGATCATAAATCTGCAGGTAAGAATTATGCGATTCCAGCGGATAATCCCTTCTTGCAGACGAAAGGCGCTTTGCCAGAAATTTACGCCTACGGAATTCGAAACCCCTGGCGTATTGCCAATGACCCTCTGACGGGGAATATTTGGATCGCCGACGTGGGGCAAGATCAGTGGGAAGAGATTAATATTCTTCGCAAAGGTGCTAATTATGGTTGGAGTATCGCGGAAGGAAGCTATGGATTTGGTAATGCAAAAGTCAATCCCAACGTAAAGGTGACGGACCCTATTTGGGAATACGATCATCAAATCGGTAAGTCCGTCACGGGTGGATACGTGTACCGCGGTAAAGTGTTTCCCAAGCTGGTTGGATGCTATTTATTCGCTGATTATACAAGCGGAAGGATTTGGGCATTGCGATATGATTCTAAAAGGCAACAAGTGACCGAAAATATTCAGCTGCGAGGTACCGGCAGTCCCGTCATGGCCTTTGGGTTAGACGAGCAAGGTGAAGTTTATTTCACCGGTGAGTCAGTGAACGGAAAGAGTATCTTTAAATTCCGACCGAATTAGCACGAATGATCGGTGCCCTATTCTTGTAGTAGGTCCAAGATCAGGTTTTCGTATTTGGGGCCATAGTTGTAGGCTCGTTTGATATGTAAATCGAGGTCGAGCAGGTTTTTGCGGTTGGGCGGAAAGAACCCTACGCGGCGGAGGTGGGGGATGCGTGACGGTGGAATGGGATAGTCACTGCCGTGAATAATGCGACTTGTAATACTCTCAGATTCTAAACTTAGTCGTTTACAAGCAGCGAGTCGAACGAACCCAGCCATCACGGCTGTATCTCCGTACAAGTTGTCGTTGCGGTTCATCATTTCGATAAAGTGCGGGTAATAATCTTCTCGGTCGAAAAACGCACAAGTACCACAATGTGCAGCAATGATTGTGCCGCCATGATCGAGTGCACGCTGGAGCTTTGCGGGGTCGGTGAATTTTTGTGAAATGACTTTGCAGGAATGTTCATATCCAGTGTGGAAAACTAGCACCATCCCCATATCGGCAGCATGTTTATAAAACGGATCAAAGGCCACAAGGTCGGGACTGACACCCTGAATTGCTGTATGGATTTTGACAATGCGACAACCCGCATCCCACACGCGGTCTAGCTCCTGCAATGCATCTTGGCGAAGGGGGTTAATACTGCAGCAGGGTATGATTTTGTCAGAGCGAGTTGCCAAGTGCAGTACATAATCGTTGGACACAAAAAAGTGCGTATGGGCGAGGTCGATCGTACCATCGTCACGATAAACGGCATCTTGTGCAAACAGCACGACGTAGTCGAGCTGCGTTGTTTCCAGGTCGTGAAATAGTCGATTTAAAAGCTTTTCGGACATCGTATCACCTTTTTCGCGACGGATGCCTGAGAGCCGAATCAACATTTTGGTGATCAGCGATTTTTGAGTGGAAGGTGACAGAAATCCATCAGCTGGATTTTCACCCCAGCAAATAATATGTGTGTGGGCGTCAACGGACAATGATGAAGAATCGTGATTCACTTGTTTTTCCAGCAACGTTCCGAGCTAATTCAATTCGGCACGTTTGCGACGACGACGTCGAACCGTGACCTGATAAAGTGCTGCTCCAACGGTCGTGCTAAAGCACAAGTAAAATAGATATTCCGTAGGCCTAGTTATGAGTGCTCGCAATCCATGTTGTCGGCGTTCCCATTCCCATGTTAATCCCGGACGGTTTAACGTCTCTTCAAAAAAGGCGTGATCTGGCCCGGTCGTTGAGCCGTTGAAAATCATGAGCGTCGAAGTTGGTTTTTTATGGCGATCGGTGTCGATCCAAGCAACTAATTGCAGCTGGTTGTTTGGATCGTTTTGCTGGACGGCGTCGACATAGGACTGGACAATGTTTTGTGCTGGTAAAGTGGGCGTTCCCAAGATGGTAGTCAGATCAAATTGCAATGGATAGCCTTCACGATTTCCTTCGTAACAGCGATACAAAACCTCTGTACACACTAATGTATTTGGACTTTCAAAATTGAAATCGAAATCATAATCTCGACCTAAATAGTAATATGCTCGAGCGACGGCTGAGGCAATTTGTGCGTCGGATAGTAGAACTGGACGGAAAGCACACACCGACGTTGCCTCACCAGCTGAATGCTCGATCGTGTTAAGGACGACTCCTTCACTGACAGCTTCGATGACATGATGATGTTCGTAGCGGTTTTCAGCGACCGGTCTTTCGAATTCATCAAGAATGTCGCGCAGGGACTGAGCGTGAGCCTTGCCTGATTTGTATTCCGATTTCTCATCGTCATCAGCGAATTCCAGAATCTTATCGCGTACTAGTTCATAGATACCCGCATCTTTCATTTCTTGTACCGTTCCGACATACATTGCTCCGTGTGGCCAAAAGCCAGGCAGAAATGCATTAGAGGCATACCAATTTCGCCGTTCAATCAGCATGTCTCCAGGTTTCAAAGCTTGATGAAATCCATGTAGGTCGTCGGCCCCAATCAGGTTGTCGATTTCTCGTTGGTTAACCTTGAAGTCACCGATGACGGTTGCGGTAAAGGTCTGAATGTATTGGTACAGATCAGTAGCATTGTCCTTCGCGTCTCGCAACGCACGGTTTACATCAGCCCTAATACCAAACTCAGGAATCCCAGCAATTTCCACTCGAGAATTTTCAATTATGTTGTGCAGCGGCGAGTTTTTGAGGGCAAATCTATCTCGTTGCAGATAGGCCGTTTCAGCGGCGAAAATCATATCTTGGTAGGTTGCATCAAGCATCTCGCGTTGCACGCTATCAAACACACCTGCTGGAATTCCCCAGCGAGTTTCGGGAAGGTTAAGCAACTGTCGCACTCGTGGAAGATCATCATGTGCTTTGACGAAATTAGCGGACATCTCGTGTCGTAAAAGTGTGGCGGCGACGAAAAGGACTAAAGCGCGATCCTGAGATTGTTGATTGTCAAACAGAGATTTATCTTGATACGGTCGATAGGTTATCAAGATTCGTAGTAAGCTATCACGATAGGTGCAATATCGATGCAGCAAGCTTTGGATTTGGTCACTATCTTGTTGGTTTTCAATATGGACATTGCCTGCTTTGTAACCGGCTAGCAGTTCGCGCGCCTTGTTCAGAGTGTTGCGATAAGCCTGTTCAATCGTAATAAGTTCTTTCGTTGCTGCAGATTGAGATTCATGAACTTCCGCCGATGATTTTAATACTAATGGATTTGTCGCTTCCGTTTTTGGTGCAAATTGTGAACTGACTAGATTCGCCGCATAAAAATAGATGACAAACGCAATTGCTAAAAAACAGGCGGTTCCGATCGCCTTGGCAAATAGCATCATGAAGGGGCGAACGGTCGGGGTTTTTTCGGGCCGAGGTGATATTTCCGCATACTTTTCTGCGTATTCGATTAACGTGACTCGGATGCCTGCTAGTTTCTCTCGCAGGTCGTGTAACTGCTTGCGATTGGTAAGCGTTCGGAACTGATGGCCCATATGGCGCATAGATTTGGCGAAAAAGGGCCAATACCGCAAAGCAATGCTACCGGTGATAGGCAATATAAAATTCATCATCATCGCCATCGGCAATTGTTGCGTTTCGTATAAAACGGTCAGATAGATGATCCCATACCACACTAGGTAAATAGGGATTCCACAAACAAGTCGCCAGGTAGTAATCGTCTTCTGACCGTCATCCTGAAACTTCGCCGAAACTTTGCGAGTAACGAGAAATGGCACCATATTCATCATGGACCCGAACAAGGCTGGTAAAAACCAGAGCACGAGTACTGCGAGTTGCCACAAAAAAGTGAAGATGGCATAAGTTCGACTGCGATTTAAAATGGGATCGTCGATGACTAAACCGGCGACGCGCAATTCACGATGATAGGATTCAACTTTTCCAATGATCTCTTCGGCGGTAGCTGGATCTTGCTCGTAATAATAATTAATGGCGTCGGCAATTCGTTTGCGGCGCATGAGAGCCGGGACTTGGTCGGACGGTTTATGTTTTGTTCGTTTAAAAATAATTTCCAGATCAGTAAGGAGCGGATCCCAATCCGTGTTGTCGACATGGACGATTACATTTTTAAGAGCAGTGCCTAATTCTTCGGTAAGTTTACGTCTTAAACGTTTGTCATCGCTGGGAGCAATCGGTTCCTCATTGTCTTGCGAATGTTCGGGAATCCAACTGGCAAGATCGAGAGGTTGTCCCACGTCGATCCAAACTTTACTTCCCAGCTGTTCTTTTTTGTCGTAGTTAATTCCCAACGGGATGATGATCAGATCGGTGACGCCGTTGTCGAATGCTTCGAGTGCAATCCGCGCTGCGCCGCTTCTTACCATTCCAAGTTGTCGTTTGTCAGAGGAGATGCCTTCGGGGAAGATGCCCATGGCTCTTCCGGCTTTGAGTCCTTTAGCGACGAGCGCTAGGCTAGCGCTATTCTTTTTGACTTGTCGCGCATCATCGCGGCCGCGATAAGCCGGCACCATCCCAAGCGCTTTGATGATGGGCCCGAGTAGAGGTGTTTTAAACAGAGGCGCTTTGGCCATAAAGCTGACCGGACGGCGAGCGGCGATACCGATTAAAATAGGATCGACAAGTGAATTGGGATGATTAGCGCAAAATAAGACCGGACCGGTTTTGGGAATTCGTTCCGCACCGGTTATTTGGATGCGAGGGTAATACCGCTTAATCACGCGGTGAGCAAATTTACGGATGAATGTGCCGAGTAGATTCGTGAAACGAGTATGCATGTTGGGTAACCGAGGGGGATGAAACAAGAGAATGCATTATAATGTACAATTGGATTCAAACAGTCACAAAAGGGAATGACGAATGAGCTTGAACTGGATTGCTTTACTAACTGTATTTGTGTTCGTTAACATTCCTAGCATATCAGCGACTGAGGGTAAACCGGAAAATATCTGGCCCAGCACCGCACCTCAGGAAACAGACAATATTGGCGAGGAAAAAGCGACGCCGAGTAAGCCTGGACAAAAGCAAGTACTTAGGATTTCTAATGTTTCGACGCCGACGTTACAGTTTTATCCAGCTCCAAAAGGCAAGAACTCAGGCACGACGATCGTGGTGTGTCCTGGTGGTGGATACAACATACTGGCGTTTGATTTAGAAGGTACGGAAGTTTGTGAGTGGTTGAATACAATTGGCGTTAATGCAGTTCTTTTAAAATATCGTGTACCCCGACGTGCCGGTTTGCCTCCTTATCACGCGCCATTACAAGACGCTCAGCGAACGCTAAGT
Source organism: Planctomycetaceae bacterium (assembly GCA_012965455.1). Taxonomy (GTDB): domain Bacteria; phylum Planctomycetota; class Planctomycetia; order Pirellulales; family Pirellulaceae; genus UBA721. The sequence continues at coordinate 6,031 of DTSG01000582.1, forward strand.
ATCACTCGTGCTCGGGCAAAGCAGTGGGAAATCGCCGAGGACCGCATTGGTATACTAGGCTTTTCAGCAGGGGGAAATCTGGCCGCGATGGCGGCTCTGAAATATAGCCAACGAAATTATGATGAAATCGATGCGATCGATAAGGTTAGCTGTCGCCCAGATTTCGCCGTATTAGTTTATCCTGCTTATCTAGTTAAGGATGGAAAATTAGTACCCGAAGTACAAGTCACTAAAAATACGCCACCGATGTTTATGGCGCACGCCTATAACGACGGTGTGACTCCCGAAAGCAGTGTCTTGTTATGGTTGGCATTGAAGCGAACGGGAGTGCTTGCGGAAATGCATATCACCGAAACCGGTGGTCATGGCTATGGCTTGCGAAAATCATCATCCAATAGTCATCGTTGGCCACAACGCTGTGAGCAATGGATGCGAGAACGCGGTTTGTTAGGCAAAATGTAAACGAATGATGGACGTTGTTCCGCTAGGCGAGTGATTTTAGCGAGCCGGTTTTTTTAGTGCTTGGCCGTGCAGGGCACCTGTTGGTCGACCTCGGTACACGGCAAGTTCACCACCGATAAACACATATTCGATGCCGACGCAGTATTGATGAGGGTCATCAAACGTCGCTTTGTCCTGTAGTGTCGTGGGATCATAAACGACTATATCGGCAATCATATTTGGTTTTAGCGTGCCCCGATCTTTAAGCCCTAGGATCTCAGCAGGCAGCCCGGTTGCACTGCGAATAGCATGTCCAACAGAGATGATTTTTTCTTGTTGTGCAAAGAGGCTGATTTTGCGAGGAAATGTGCCATAGCTTCTGGGGTGTGGTTTATCGGCACCGGGCAAATAAGCTCGACCGTCCGAAGCGGTGGCCACCCAAGGGAGACTCATCACAAAGCGTATATCTTCGGGATCCATACTAAAGTTCACCACACCCGCACCGCCATTGCGTTCGATCACCTCAACAATTTCAAGAGCCGGCATGTTTTCTAGTTTTGCAATTTGAGCGATGCTTTTTCCAACCCATTTCTGTTGGTAGCAGCGAGCAATCCGAATGGCCGCGCCGTCATCCGTTCGGTCTAGTTTCGCTTGGATTGCCATTCGTATACGTTTACCATCCTGAGGATCATCGAATCGCTCTATCATTGCTTGCCGGCCTCCGGCACGAGCCCAAGTAGGGATGGTCGTCGCGCTGAGTGAAGTACTGGAAGCTCTGTAGGGATATTGATCCGCAGTCACTTGTTGACCGTCGTCACGAGCAGCTTGGATGGTTTTGGCAGCCACACGCACTAATCCCCAGTTATTGCGGCCGCTGGACTTAAAGTGTGATATGTGCACTGGCAGGTTGGCATCGCGTCCAATTTGCATCGCTTCATTGACACTGTTGATCAAACCACTGCCTTCTCCGCGGATGTGGCTCACGTAGATGCCGCCGTATTTGGCGACGACGGATGCAATGGCTGTGATTTCTGCTGTGTCGGCGTATGAACTTGGTACATAGATGAGGCCAGTCGACATGCCCCAGGCACCATCGTCCATCGCTTTATCAGCGAGTTTCAACATGGCTGCTTGTTCCTCAGATGTTGCCTTACGGCGTTCATTGCCCATGACTTCTCTGCGCAAATTTCCTTGCGCTAGGAGATGGATGACGTTTGTACCACTGCCAGCTTGGTTTATTGCGGTGTAATACTTGTCGACATTAACGGGCCCTGAGCCGCAATTGCCAGTCACGATGGTCGTACATCCTTGCAGTAAGTAGTTTATGTTAGCGCGAGTGGACGCAGCCACGACTTGGTTATCGCTGTGATTATGTAAATCAATAAAACCAGGGCATATGATCTTGCCCGTGCAATCGATGATTAACTTTGCGGCTATATCTTTATTTTTTGCGAGGTCAAGGATTTTGCCGTTGTTGATTGCAATGTCACCTATGCGACTATCGAGAGATTTCCCGTCGTAGATGGTGCCGTTGGTTAACAAGACATCGATCTCAATAGCGGACACTAATGATGGAAACAACAATAAGATAATAAAGCAACGAATCATGAGGGCACCTGATTGGAAATGATACGACAAAATATGTAAGAGTATTCTAGCACGGCGCGTAGGAGCGGAGTCGGCCGCAGGAGGATGCCCACCCGTTCACAAAAAACGGTTTACCGATTACCCCCCCTTTAACTTGCGAAACATTATGTGTTGTTTTGCAGCGGACGGAGTAGAAAACTGGTTCTCGCGCAGATTAGGCAGGCGGCACCAAAGAACCAAAAAATCCATTGCTCGTTTTCATTAGATTTGAAAATGGAAAAGGCGGCGTAGAATATCAACGTGGCCGTACCCCAGGTAACACCCATCGTTAAAGAACTTGCTAGCCGCTGTCGGTCGGGCATCAGTTGCTGAGCAAAACTAATAAACACGGGCATGGCGATTCCCTGTAAAACTCCAATGGTTAAAGCTAGGATGTGTATTGGTCCCAGAGAGAGCCCGTTAGTTAAACGTATCCACGGTTGCATATCAACAGCGCCAATAGCAATGACTGGAATCGTTGCCAGCAACGGAGGTAACCATAGTATTAGTCGTTGGTGGTTCCGCCCGATGCCGAGGGCACAAGAGATTCCTCCGATTCCCAGACCTGCCATGAAAAAACTAGCAACGGCTCCTTTATCCATATCACTAAATCCGCTGTCAGCTAATAGGTAAGATAAAACAATGGGAATACCGAGTGCTGGCATGACTCGAAATATGCCACTCGTGAATAACAAACACAATTCGCGTTTCGGCAATGGTGCCGGAGGCAAGGGCGATGTTTTCACTGGCGCAGCGATTTGTGTTTCAAGTTTTGTATGTGTCCGCCTCAAACCAAGAGTGACGATGAGCAGGATTGGTAATCCCCAAGCAAAGTTCCACGTTAACCCTTGAAGTGTAAGTGCGTCAGATATGCTGCCGGCGTAGAGGGGGCCAATGGATTGTCCGAGATAACCTGACAATGCGAACATGGCCATGAAGCGGCTGCGGTTGTCAGGTGATAGATTTCCTGCTGTTGCCGCACACTCGGGATGGAATGCGGCAATGCCAATGCCACCGAGAACCAACAAAGTCACCATCACAGCCGGTGACTCTACATATCCAATCACGGAAAAGCAAAGAAAAGCCAATAATGGTCCAGCCCAAATGATAAATCGGATTCGATACCGATCCCCCAAAAAACCAAACACCATTTGGCCGCAGGTATCGGTGATCCGCCAAATGATGTACCCATACAAGAATCCCTCACGTTGCAATCCCATCTGATCTTCCATCGAAGGTAGCAATGGCAGAATAGTGGTAGCGATAATGTCTACGGTAAAATGCGCCAGACATAGCAGTAGTAGGATTTGTATGACGGTGCGAGCGGGATTAGTCATGCGTCGCTTTGGCTTTCTAGGTATTGCATAAAATCTAAGACTCCGTCAATTTGCTCGAACTGAGAAACAAAATCAGCAGCCTCTTTGACTTCCGCAAAAGCATTTGCGGGGCAGCCAAATGTTTCCACTCGATCGGCAATGGCTAAATCGCTTGACGTGTCACCGATACCTGCTGTGCGTTTAGGGTCAATGTCGGTTCGCATCAGTAATTGATCGATGCCCGACGCTTTGTTGATCTGTGGCAAATCGCAATTGATATAGAACAGTGTAGGTGAGACGCGGAATTGCCACCCCCGCTTTTCAAACGCCGCTTTTAATACGGGAATCACACCATGAATAACTTCAGGGTCGGGATGATAGAGCGTTACCGAGGCGGATTTTCCAGGCTGCAGCGTGACACCTTGATCCTGAAACATTTCTAACGACAACCGTTCTGCTGCGTGGACCATTTCCAGTTGGTCTGGGGTAATGGAAGGATCCATACTGTATTGATTATCTCGCGGGTCGAATAGCCAAACTCCATTTTCGGCGACACAAGGGATGTCGCGATTCTGTAAAACTCGACATAATGCTTCGACAAACGCAATCGGGCGGCCGGTGCAGAGTGTGAGTTTAGGACGATCGCCTTGTCGGAAGGCTAATTGGTTGTGGCGGGCAATCTGGGCCAGTTTTTCCAGATTCATCGGCGAGGAATCTTCCGGCGACAGGCAACCGTCAATGTCACTGATAATGAGGTCGTACATGGAGTGTTGAATCACAGTTGGGATTGAATGATTGATTAAGTAGTCGTGAGATCGGCTAGGGTAGGGTAGTGAGACGAGTTTTTCGCCGTAAACTCGGTCTGGATATTTCCCTCCGTGTTAACAAGAATGGTACCATGCATTTGAGTTACATCGCCAAGGGGTTTTCCAAATCCGCCTCGAAACATCGCTCGTAGTCCCGGTAACCAAACCCGCCACCCCAGATATTGCAGCGGTGTTCCCTGGGGGATTTTGTAAGCCTTGTACGCTGCTTGCTGCGGGTCACAAAGAACAGGCATGGTAAGTTGATATTTTTCTACCAGGGGAGCAGCTTGCTCTGGGGTTCCCATCACTAACATGACTGGTTGGATGTTGGCTGCCAGGAAATCCTCGAGGCTATTTTGCAGATTGACCATCTGCTCACGACAGAACACTCAGCCCAAGTGTCGAGTGAAATAAAACGCTGCCGACATCTCTTCCCAGTACTGGGACAATTCAACAACGGTACCGTCATGCGTTTTCAAGGAAAGTTGTGGTGCTGGATTAAGGTCAGTCATTATCTTCGTGCTCTTTTAAGAATTTATATGAACGGACAATGAGATTGTGCGAGTTTCGCTGATTTATGGGTCTGGTTGTTGCCAAATACTCATACCGCCATCCACCATCAGCATATGTCCACAGACGTGGCGGGCTGCGTCGCTGACAAGGTATACGGCACCGTCGCCACAGACGTCGGCTGCTGGGACTTGACCATTGGGTGTGTGTTGTTGCATCCATTTCAAGAATTGGGGATCGTCCAAAGCAGTCGCTGTCAGAGGTGTATAAAAGAGACCGGGTGCTAGTCCGTTGACTCGGATGTTCAGCGGTGCAAGTGAAACGGCAAGTGTCTTTACCATCGTTTCCACAGCGCCTTTGGAAGTGTCGTAGGCGGTATGCACGTCTTCTGCGAGCTTCCCGTTGATCGATCCAATAAAGAGAACACGCCCTTTGGTAGCTTGCTGAACCCAGTGTTTGGAAAATTGTTGGGTTAGAAAATATCCGGCATACACGTTTAGTTGCATCGTTTTATCGAACGTAGCGTAATCCATTTCGAGAAATGGCTTATCGATGTATGTGCCCGCGTTATTGACGAGGATGTCGATATCGGGATTCAACTCGAGTGCGTCTGCGCACAGTTGTTGTGTGGCTTGCTGCACGTCACTGGCCAGATCAGCCGTCAATAGTTCTGCGGTTTGTCCAGTTGTCTGGCATAGTTGCAGAGTTGCTTGTGCTGTGGCGTCATCATGTAGCCCATGGATGACGACATTGGCACCCGCATGTGCCATGGCGACAGCGATCGCTTGCCCCACACCCTGAGTGGACCCCGTAATCAGTGCATTATGTCCCGTTAGGTCAATCATCAAAACCCTCCAGCATTAATTCATCGTTTCGTCGCGAGGCCATACCTGATTTGAAATGTTGGCGGCAAACGGAAACATATTGGTCATTGCCGCCGATCTTGATTTGAGCACCTTGTTTGATGACATTTCCCGCACTGTCTAGGCGGAGGACCATATTGGCTTTGCGGCCACAATGGCAAATGGTTTTCAATTCGGTTAGGTCATCAGCCCAAGCGAGTAGTTGTTCGCTACCTGGGAAGAGTTCTCCGCGGAAGTCGGTGCGCAAGCCATAGCAAAGGACGGGGATATTGAGTTCGTCGGTAACGTCCGTAAGTTGTACGACTTGTGCTTTTTCCAGAAACTGAGCTTCATCAATCAGCAGACAATGAATATCGTCTGTAGCTGCTATGTCGCGGACGAGATGAAACAGATTATCGGTGTTGTTGAAAATAGTTGCTGGTGTCGTGAGCCCGATTCTAGAAGATACATGCCCATCGCCACTACGAGTGTCGATGGCAGGCGTGAGCACCAAGGTTTCCATGCCCCGTTCTTGGTAGTTATAGCTAGCTTGTAACAGACTTGTTGACTTACCAGCATTCATCGTTGAATAATAAAAGTACAATTTTGCCATGCGCAACATTGTACACGATGCCTTTGCCGGCCGTCGCCCCTGCTGCTACCGCACTCCGTGTTGGTAAAAGAATATCCCGGAGACGACCGTGACTGTGGCGGCGATGCCCAGAAACATTGCGTTGTAGCCTGCCACGACGACAATCCAAGCGATGATTGGCATTCCCACGACCGCGGAGCAGTCAAAAGCCATCATTGCTAGAGCTGTTCCGGTGCCACGGTGCTTGGCTGGAAATGATTCGAGTGTCAGGGAAGTCATGCAATGATACGTTAGGCCGTGTCCGGTGCCGCAGCAAAAAGCAGGGATGATCAGAGCCCATAACCGGACGGGTGTGATAAAACAAAAACTGATATAGCCCACGACCATCGCCACGATACCCACTAACAAAACCTTGCGACGACCGATGCGGTCTGGCGCGCTTTTGACCAGCAAGCGGATCGTAATACCCCAGCCCGCATAAATTACGTAGAAAATAGTTATAAATCCGACTGTGCCAAAAACCGGAGCCGTTAGCGATTCGTCTAAAATAAACTTCTTTAATAAGTGCAGCGGAACGGTCATGCACAAACCAAAAGCAGCGTTGACGTAGACGATACTACCAGGCCAATATTTTTTGACGGTGGTTAAAAATCGACGCAGACTTAATGTACCTTTTACTCGATTGCCACCGGTCGCTGGCATGAAAAACAGGATTGCCATCGAGGTTAATATGGACCCGGAACCGGTCCAGAAGAATAGCTGAAAATCGTAAGCAGTCGGTTGATTTCCTAAAATATAATCTCCCAATAATGGGCCAATAACAAATCCCAAAAAACCACTGATGCCTAAAATCCCGATCGCTTCGGTGCGTCGATCTACGGGCGTCGTTACCGTGATATAGGTAATGGAACTAGTAAAGACGCAGGCGACTCCCAAGCAAATGATTCCGCGGGAAATATACAGCCACGCGTTTACATCGGTGATGAAGAGGTTGGAGAGGAAGCCTGCGAGGAAAAAAACATAACCGGTCATCCACATGTTTTTTGAGCCGAAGCGATTGACCATTTGCCCGAGCCAAGGTCGTGCTAAAAAGCTAATGATGACGCCGCTCGAGGTTATATAGCCAAGGTCGATTAACGCGCGGTCAGGGTCAGCCTGTAAATATTCGATCCATTGTGCGTAATGTACAAGCAGTGTGTTGGCCGGGACAAACAACAGATTGCAAATAAACGCTAACGCAAATGAGCGATCATAAAGTTTGCCGGGTGTCGTGGGCGAGATTGTAGTTGTGGACATGCTGCAGAGCGGTAGGCAATTACAGGTGGGAAAACGCAATCGCTCAGTCTAACATTAAATGTAAACCTTATACATTGCGTGATATTGTTTAGCGATAGACCCGACCAGAAAATAAGGGATCGTTTTTTTGATAGCACCACCCTCACGCATCGCCATCATCGACGAGCGGAAATGTGATTTGAAATGTGGTGCCTTGGTCTGCTGCACTGATGACATCGACTTCGGCACCGAAAGCATTGACGAGGTGTTTTACAATAGCAAGACCCAACCCCGTGCCACCTAATTGACGAGAACGAGCTTTGTCGACGCGGTAAAATCGCTCAAAAATTCGATCCTGATGATCAGCGGGAATTCCAATACCGGTATCGGTGACTTGCAGACGTACGGCTCGTGATTCCGCTTGAATATTGACCGACACCGTACCATCTTCGGGGGTATATTTCAGTGCGTTGTCGACTAGGTTATCTAAAATTTGTGTTAAACCATCTGCTTCGGCAAAAACCCAAACAGAGTCGATTTGATTGGAAACCAACGTGATGTTTTTCTTGGCTGCGTGCGATTGGTGATCATTAAGGCAGCGCTGTGCAATTTCCGTCAGATCGACGGATGCGAAATCAGTGACGTTTTCCCCAGACTCCAATCTTGCGATACTCAATAAATCCTGAATCAATAGATTAAGGCGGTCTGACTGTTCGACAATACGCGTTAAGAACAGCATGTTGTTATCGTCATCATGAATCGCTCCGTCAATCAAAGTTTCTGCGAACGCTTGAATGGATGCTAAAGGTGTTTTCAATTCATGAGAGACATTTGCCACAAAGTCGCGGCGCATGTTCTCTAATCGATGAATTTCCGTGATGTCATGAAATACGATAATCACACCAGGATTTTTTGAGCTGCTGGAGTGGCTTGAACTGGGAATCGCCGACGCACTCAAAGAGAGATGTAGTTCATGGGGCGTTAGTAGTTCAATCTTGCCATGAAAGGGTTCATCACTTTTGCGTGCTTTGTGCACCGTTGTTTCAATCATTTGGTTCCGCAACACTTCCCAAATTGGGCGACCTTCGTCCCGCTTCACATCCAAAGAGAACATGCGGCATACGGCTTCGTTGGCAAAACGGATACAGTCAGATCCATCGACAGCAATGACTCCTTCCTTCATACCTTCTAGTACGACAAGCAACTCATTATGATTTCGCTCGAGTTGTCGCATGCGTTTGCTGAGTGTTTTGCTGAGGTTGTTCAGCGTTTGTCCGAGTTCGTCAAATTCGTTACCTTTGGATAAGTTGCGTGGCTTTTTGATTTGGCCGGAAGTCAATTCACGAGCTTCTTCGATAAGGTGCACGACGGGCTGAGTCATTTTTGAAATCCCAATTCCCGCGATACTGAGTCCACCGACAATGATGATTAACACGAGTGTCGCAATTTTAAATTGTATATCGGCGACCTGGTCAGAAATTTGCTGTGTGTTAACAGCCGCACGGACACAACCGACGGTCGTGCCTTGATGCTCGATCCGGTAGGCAATATACAGCATTTCAATTCCCAACGAGTCACTAAAACGTTTGCTGCTGCCGTTGCCAGTCTTCAAGGCTGTAATTAACTCGGGTCGGTCACCATGATTGTCGAGTTGCTGCGGATCTTTGTGCGAGTCAGCAAATACTTGACCCTGTTTCCCAACCAACGTGATACGGGTGTTTATTTGTGAGGCCATGGTTTGGATCACACTTTGAAAATCTTCAATATCTTGGTGGGCGAGAGCTTCTTCTGCCGGACTCTGCAACGCTATTGCTGTGTTACGTAAACGCAATTCAAGTTGGCGGATTATTTGTTCCTGTTGCCAACGAATGGTCGTGGCACCACCGATAACGCTGCTGAGAATAATCAGCAGCGAAAAATAAGTGAATGGTTTCCAGAATAATCGTGTTGACCACATAAGGTTGATTTCAAGTTAATAATAGACAGGAAAGAAACAAAAAATTGTTTCTGGGTATCTGCCGTTAAATTGTGTTATTGGTTTCTATAGCGATATCCGATTCCGCGGACAGTCTCGATAAAATCGCCACAGTCGCCTAGTTTTTTGCGGAGCGCTCGAATATGTACGTCGATGGTTCGTTCAAGCACGATGGTATCATCACCCATAATGGCATTCATCAGGTCCGCTCTGTTAAAGACTCGCCCGGGGTGTTTCATTAAGTGCCACAGTAAATCAAATTCGGTTGGTGTAAATGCAATGTCTTCATCGCCAACAGTCACTCTAAATTGAATACGATCTAAGACAATTCCGTCGGCTGCTAGTCGGCCGGACTCATCGTCGCTGGACCCTTCCGTGCGTCTCAATAAGGACTTTATACGTTCCAACAGAATACGCATTTTGAATGGTTTGGTGACATAGTCATCGGCTCCCATTTGGAACCCAACGAGCTGATCGATTTCTTCGCCTCGAGCGGTCATCATTAACACAGGAAGGTGTTTGATGAGTGGATCACTGCGAATGTGCCGGCAGACTTCGAAGCCATCCATGCCCGGTAACATGATGTCAAGCAATACAATGTCTGGGACATGTTTGCGAACACCTGCGAGACCGGCAGTGCCATCGTCAAAAACGAGAACCTGGTATCCACGTGACTCGAGATTGTATGTCAGAATCTCTTGTAACGAGGGTTCATCTTCGATAATGAGAACGGTTTGAGTTGTCATATTGAAAGACCTCTTGTAAAAGACGTCGTATGTTTAATGTTATTGAAACGGCTTAATGTGGTCGCCGCCGACCAGTGGAAATACTTCATCACAGATATTACAGCTATGGTCACCAACGCGTTCTAGTGCCCGAGCAATGAGTATTTGCGCTAGTGGCCCGGCTAAATCAGGTTCCCCTTTGAGGGCCTCGAGAGCAACTTCTTCACTGAGCACTTCACGCATTATTTGATCGTTGAGCGAATCAACATATTCATCGCGATTGCGATATTTATCGGCTTCCTTGGAATCTTTATTGATGTAAGCTCCGATTGCTCCGTTAACCATCTCCCGCACCGCATGGCCCATTTGAATAATCCGTGGTTCTGGTTTCATTGTCGAGCGGGCCATCATTAATTGTAATAGCTCCACTATATTTACGGCTTGGTCGCCAATTCGTTCTAGATTCGAAGTTACGTGTGTTACGGTTAATACATACCGCAAGTTTGTTGCCACAGGTGAATAGATGGTGAGGATACGGACGACTTCACTATCGATGGTGACTTGTAGGTTGTCCATCACATCTTCTGATTTCAAAATGACATCGGACACATCCATGGAGATGTCTTCGAGTCCTCGTACGACAGTGGCTATCATGGATTCAGCCAACTCGCCCATTTCTACGAGACGATGTTGCAGTTCTGTGAGTTCTTGATCAAAACGTTTCATTATCCGTACCGTCCTTGAATATACATTTCAGTTTTTTCTTCGCGAGGGTTTAAAAACATGTCCGCGGTGGAACTATGTTCAATTATTTCACCCATTAGCATAAAGATGCATTCGTCGGTTGCCCGCCGCGCTTGCGCCATGTTGTGGGTAACAATGACGACGGTGTAGTCATCTCTGAGAGACTCGATCAAGCCTTCGACTTGCTCGATACCCTCAGCATCGAGAGCGCTACATGGTTCATCCATTAGGATAACATCGGGTTTGAGTGGAATGAGGCGGGCAATGCACAGTTTTTGTTGTTGCTCGAGCGTTAAAGTTGTAGCTCGCGTCTTGAGTTTATCTTTTACTGTATCCCACAGCGCGACTTGCTCAAGTGCTTGCTGGACCACATCATTACGCTCGCTACGAGTCAGTTGTTTGTGTGTTTTATGAATATTCGCACCAAACAGCACATTGTCATATATGGATATTGGCAATGGATTAGGTCGTTGAAAGACCATTCCGATTCGTCGTCGTAATTGCCGCGTGGCAACATCATTGTCATAGATATTTTTGTCAAGGATTTCGATATCCCCCGTTGTCTTGACGTTTTCATATCGCTCGTTGATACGGTTGAAGCATCTGAGCAGCGTTGTCTTGCCACACCCAGACGGGCCAATCAAACCAGTAATAATCCCTTTGCGGATGTCGATGTTGACGTCCTGCAAGGCTTGAAAGTCACCGTACCATAGATTCAAATCCCGCGCTCGGATACTGAGCTTGTCATTGGTTGTGGGCATGCTTTGCGGATTCCAACTTTTCATTGTCGGCTCCGCTGTGGGGCTCGAAGTGGATGTGTTGGGAGTTATCGAAGACGTAGACATTATCCAAAATCTCCAGTTACATAGTCGTGAGTTAATTGTTGTTCAGGATTGCTAAATATTTTTTCGGTGGGGCCAACTTCGATCATCTTTGATTTATTGAAAAATGCGGTGTGATCGGCAAGTCGCCGCGCTTGCTGGACTAAATTGGTGACGAGAATAATGGTCATCTCTTTCTTGAGTTCCAGTAAAACGTCTTCAATTTTCATGGTGGTGACTGGATCGATGGCGATGGAAAATTCATCGAGACACAGGATCTCTGGCTTATGTGACAGCGCACGAGCAATCGTAAGTCGTTGTTGTTGTCCACCCGACAGTTTCGTGCCTAAGAGGTTAAGGCGATCTTTGACTTCGTCCCATAACATGGATTGTTTCAGGCAGCGTTCGATCAGTTCATCAAGTTCTTGGCGGTCATGAATACCCGCCCGCCGTGGAGCGTAGGCCACGTTTTCGTAAACGGACAGCGGTAAGCCAACCGGTAAGGGGAAAACCATACCAATCCGCCGCCGTAAGGAGTACACGTTTTTGATCCGCGAAATATCCGTGCCGTGGACCAAGATAGTACCCTTCGTTTTGGCATTCGGTTCAAACTCCAATGTGCGGTTGATTGATTTAAGAAACGTTGTTTTTCCAGCGTTGGCGGGACCAATAATGCTAAAGATCGTTTGTTCTGGGATAGTGAGCGAAATATCCCGCAGGGCAATTTCCTTGCCGTAGGAAATCGTGACGTCTTGGAATTCAATATGGGGAGGTGGTGTAGTCATCGGTTTACCATTTCTTCCTAGAACGGAGATAGATACGGAAACCAATAGAAAAACTGTTAACGGCGATCACTAATCCAATCATCACAATAGCGGTACCGAACTTAAAGGACTCGGGGACGTTTTGCCATTGTGTTGAAATGATGTACAAGTGATAAGACAGAGCCATGAAGCGATCTTCGAGGCCATAAGGAACCATCGCAGCCCAGCCGGAGTCGGCGATGCGAGATGATATCATGGCTCCAGTAAATAAGATCGGCGCCGTTTCTCCAGCAGCTCGAGCAACCTGTAAAATCACACCTGTCAAAATGCCGCTAATCGAATTTGGCAATACGATCGTGCGGATCGTTTGCCATTTTGAAGCGCCCATATTCCAACAAGCTACTCGGAATGGTTGTGGGACCGAGGCGAGCGCCTCTTTGGTACTCGTGATGATGACCGGCAATGTCATCACTGCCACGGTACAAGACGCGGCTAGCAAACTGCGCTGCATTTGAAAGAAATATACAAACGCTCCTAATCCAAATAGCCCATGAACGATACTTGGAACACCCGCAAGGTTGACGACCGCTAAATTAATGAACCGCGTGAACCAATTATCGCGGGCGAATTCATTGAGGTAGACTCCGGCCAAGATGCCAATCGGCGCTGCGATAAGCAGCGACACGATGATCAACATAAAGGTCCCGATTAGTGGGCCCCAAATACCACCAGCAGTCATGTTTTTCTCGGGGTTGTCGAAAATGAAACCGACGGACAAAGCAGGCCAGGCTTTGATGAGCAAGAACCCTAGGATGAAAAAGACGGGTAAAATCAAAGCCCAGGTCATTCCGAGTGTAATGAATCGTACTAAGCGTTCGACATTGCGGCCGCGAACTTCATTCACCGTGATCGCAAATGGATTGTTGGTATCAGGTTTAGACATTGCTTTGGCTCCTTATTCCTTTGACAACCAAATCGGCAGTCAAGTTAATAATGAAGGCAAAAGCAAACAACACGACGCCAATCAGAAACAATGTGTGATAGTGCAGGTCGCCGCGAACGGCTTCACCTAATTCAGCAGCAATCGTAGCGGTAAGTGTTCTGACAGGATCGAAGAGACTAGTTGGCATATTAACCGAGTGACCGGTGCACATGAGCACTGCCATCGTTTCACCGATTCCACGGCCGATACCAAGTAGTACTGCTGCGAGCAGACCATTTTTGGCTGCCGGAAATAGGACTTTGTAAATCATTTCCCAACGATTCGCACCCATCGCTAGCCCCGCTTCGCGGAACGAGTCAGGAACAGCTCGCAATGCGTCTTCGGATACGGACACAATAATCGGGACGCTCATCAACGCTAGGACGATACCGGCATTGAGTATGTTAAGTCCCACTGCTTCGCCACTGAGGTCGGTAATTAAAGGGTTCATTACTACAATACCAATGAATCCCCAGACCACCGACGGGATTGCTGCCAAGAGTTCAATCAGAATTTTCAATATTTCGCGTGTCTTGTTGCCGGCAAACTCAGAGACATAAACCGCTGCTCCGAGACCCAACGGCACGGCTAATAGAATAGAAAAGAACGTAACTGACAACGTCCCAACGATTAACGCTAAAATGCCAAAAGCAGGTTTCTTGGCGGATTCGGGAATCCAACGAGGGCTCGTGGTGAATTCGGCGAGGTCGAGTTGTTCGATTTCAATTTCACCAGCGGCAATTTCTGTTTCGATACCGGTTAATGCTGGTAAACTTTCTTTGAAAACGAACAAGAAGATTGCAATCACAAATAAGATGGCACTCCATCCACAAATGTAAATAACGCCAACGACTACAGGTTCTAAGCGATCCTGCAGTTGCTGAAATGTGCGTCGGAAAGAAAATGCGCGATTTTGGGATTCCAAAGTCGATTTCCCTAATGTCGTTCGATTGTTAACTGTATTTTGTTGCGATTGAATTGTATATT
>DTSG01000583.1 GCA_012965455.1 Planctomycetaceae bacterium
CACAAGACCGCTCGCAAGAATGCTCTTCAGTTCACTACCAAATATGACTTGCCCACTACTTGAGTGGTAATGGTAGTAGAGTGGTTTTTGGCCAAGGCGATCGCGGGCTAACATCAACCGTTGGTTATTGGAATCCCAAATCGCAAAAGCAAACATCCCGTTTAGGTGGTCGAGTAAGTCGACGCCATATTGTTCATATAGATGGACAATGGTTTCGGAATCGCAATGGGAACGAAAGCGGTGTCCCTGACTTATGAGCTGTTGCCGAAGTTCTGCGTGATTATAAATCTCACCATTGAAGACTAACCAAATAGATTCATCTTCATTACACACCGGTTGTTGACCTTGTTTGACATCGATGATCGCTAACCGGCGAAAGCCTAAGGCTACGCCTAGATTAGCGGAATTTGTGGATTTTGATTCGCGTGCGGGAAGATGCATCCCGATTTCATCAGGGCCTCGGTGCTGCAAGGCGAATGTCATGTCATTCAATCGCTCCTGAGTAATAGCTCGGGATGGATCAGACCATACACTACCGGTTATTCCACACATCAGCTACTCTGCACGCTAAAGGAAAAAACAAAAGACACTCTATATGTATCGCACTGTGCGTGGTAACAGTTCACTAATGAATTTAAGAGGATCAAAGATATTTAGCTGTTTAGTATCGAATTGAATTGATTTTGATACTGTGTTAGTTGTTGTTGGTCGTCAGGGGCGTCTTGGGATCGGGTTGGTGGACTGACGCGCTGCTTTGTTGTAAGTGCGAAAAGCACCTGTTTTGCGAGACTGCCAGCATCTGGCCCTCCTAACATCATGCCATCGTG
This sequence comes from Planctomycetaceae bacterium, assembly GCA_012965455.1. Taxonomy (GTDB): domain Bacteria; phylum Planctomycetota; class Planctomycetia; order Pirellulales; family Pirellulaceae; genus UBA721. The sequence continues at coordinate 828 of DTSG01000583.1, forward strand.
ATTCGCAAGATTAGCCAATTCCATATGACAAACGCTGTGAGTTGCTATATTGGCTAAGCCAAATGTATTGGCCAGAGGAACTCCGATGCTTTGGCCAATGTGGTCCCCCAGCGTCAATATGCAATCAAGTTGCTGTAATACTTGTGCCGAAAGATGCCAAGGTGACAAAAAATGTACGTGGTCTCGCTGCCACATATGGTCACGATAGCGGCGTAGTATTTCACGTTGGGGTCCGTCACCGATGAGTACGACATGTACGTCGGTTCTAACTTTTTGCAGAATATCGACAATCCAGGTGGCCTCTTTAAGCCGAAAATGCGGTTTGAATTCGCCAAGGCAACCGATTAATTGTGCGGAAGAATCTAAGCATAAATGCTCTCTCAAGTCAAAACCGTCGCTACCGCTGGACGCCGGCAATACAAGCTGCGGTGTGATCTGGTCGATATTCGTGATATCGGATACTTGTTGCCCTAGTTGGGAAGCTAGCGTTGTCGAAGAGACCACAATGTATTCCGCGCCCTGCAGCAATTTCTTGCCCATATATGTTGGGAACCGCAACTCACGGGAACTCGGTAGAGTCATGACGGCAACTCCACGAGTTTGATTTTGCAACAGCAATGTGGCTTGGAAGTTTGTGAATTGCATGGGATCCCAATAGACCGTTATTGGTGCGGCGAATAGGTCGCGTTTTTTCCAGAGACTGCAAATGCTACCCCACGTTGACTTATTGTCGATGATGGTCAGTTGGACGTGGTCACCGAGCCATGTTTGTAGTTGGGTGGTGGACGCAACGCCGATTTTGTTGAGGCACAACAACCGGTGTTTCGATTTGCTATTGGCTGCGAGAGTGCGAATTTGCATGATTGCATCCACAGCCGTGTCGCTCGATACAATGTGTAGCACATCACGGGTCATCGATTAACTTTCGCAAGAATTTACAACGGCTTGAGCGAGCAGATCAAGGTGCGCTTGGGCCATGCCGGCGAGCGAGAACTGGGATGCGACTCGAGATTCGGCGGCGTCAACCTGTTGCTGATTGTCATTGGCAAACGCTTCGTAAATGGCAGCGGCTAGTGACTCTACTTCTTGTGCTGGAATAAGTCGACCGTGCGTTCCATCGACAATGAGCTGTCGATTACCGACGATGTCACTCGCAATCACCGGTAAACGATGGGCCATTGCTTCTAGCAGCGAGAGGGAAAGTCCTTCGGTGTAGGAGGGCAGTGTGAAGGCATCGGCGGCAGCAAGAAAATCTTCCACGTCGTCAAATGTGCCCGGCATAACAACTCTGCCGACCAGTTCTAGATCTCGGATTTTCTCGGATAATTGGTCGCGGTCAGGCCCTTCGCCGACGAGCCACAACTGGCTATTGGGGATTCGCTCAGCGACCGACTGCCATGCGGATACTAACTCGAAGAGCCCTTTTTTATGTGTTAGTCTTCCCGTAAACAAGGCGATTTTAGTATCGGGGTCACAGCTAAGGTCATGATTAATCTCGTGTAGTCGTTGACGGATGGTAGCTTTATCAACGACACGGCCCAGCTCAACAGCTACGCCGTTGGGTATATGGTGTAAAGTACTAGACTTGCAGCCAGCGGCTAATGCTTCGTCGTACGTAGCTTGACTAGGCGTGACAATTGCGGCGGCTTGTTGGCAGCGGCGGCGAATACGTTTCCCAAATCGGGCGGATTCATGCCAAGCACAATCGCCGGTTTCACCTCCACCTTCAATTCGTAGCATGACAGGATGTCCGGTTTTTTTACAGGCCCCTAGGGCAGCGTAGGCTGAGTGTTTCAGCATAGAAACTAGTACAGCGTCATATTGTGATGCGTTGTGTCTGAGCCAGCGCGATAACGCATCCATGTATATGTAAGTGCCCCAACCTCGTTGAGCGGGATTAGGTAACCGTTGTACAGGAATTTCGCGGTGGTCAATTCGTAGCGGCCACGTGGTATCCCATTGGGCTGTCAGAATGGTTGGCTGTGCTCCAAGTTTTTTGAATTCACAGGCGAGGTTTGCCATAACCATTTCTCCGCCACCCACGAGTGGCCAAAAACGGCGAGTGATCATAGCAATCCTTAGTCCTGACATAATGGCTGTTGTCTGTTTAAAGGTGTAGTGTGATGGTTGGGCGTATGTAAATATGTTGTAGAGTCTATGCGGAGGGGTCGGCGACCTGTTTGATTTCGTGTTCCTCTAAGATGGCGACATACGGCAAGTTACGATAGAGGTCTTGATAGTCTAATCCGTAACCAACGACGAATTCATCCGGAATTTCAAAAGCAACGAAATCAACATCGAGTTCAATTTCCCGGCGGCCATTTTTTCGCAGCAGTACTGCGGTATAGACAGTCGCAGGGTGTAGTGTTTGGATGTGTTTACTGACCTCGTTCAATGTATGGCCAGTGTCAAAAATATCATCGACGATCAATACGTGTTGCCCTTTAACGTTGGGCAATAGGTGTGTGTCGAGTGTTAATATATCGCGGACGGTATTGCCCTGATAACTGCTGGCTGACAAGGCGCCTAATCGCAGGGGCATTTCTAGGCGTCGAATTAAATCTGCCACGAGTATAATACTGCCTGTCAACACGCAGATGACCGTAAGGGGAGTTGATCCGAGTTGCTTATTTATGTCTGCCGACATGCTGGTGATACCAGCTTCAAGTTCGGCTTGGCTGATCAGTGTTTTCACAGATACTTTTCCTTGGAATAATTCCGCCCATTGTACTGTTTTAGTAACATCAATTAAACTTCATTGTTCACCTTTGTTTAGTATTGTTCACCAGTGATTGCCATTGGTTATTTTCGAAGGCGAATGATTGTTGGCGAGATTGAAAAAGAAAGCAAAAGGCAAAACGATCATGTGGTCAAATATTGAAGTACGAGGTCATCAATGCGAGGTGTTTGAGCCAGTTACGGCAAACGCTGACGGTCCCGTTATCATCTATTTACATGGAGTGCATTTAGGTCGATTACAAGACAAGCCGGTCTTTACTGAGCAGTTTGAGAAGCATGGTTTACGAGTCATTGGTCCGCGCACTCAGCGGAGTTGGTGGACAGATGTGATCTGTGAGGAATTTGACCCCGAGATCTCGGCGGAACAATACTTATTGGAACATATATTGCCCTTTATTGAGCAGCGGTGGGGCCACAATGGCCGGGAGACTGCCTTGATGGGCACCAGTATGGGTGGCCAAGGTGCTTTGAGATTTGCCTATAAGTACCCCAATAAATTTCCTATCGTGGCAGCGATTTCCCCAGCGATTGATTATCATTTGCGGATGAAACGAGGTGAAGATGAGACTTTGCCAGGCATGTATGATGACCCAGAAGCTGCTCGACAAGACACGGCACTTTTGCATATTCACCCGCTTAATTGGCCTCGGCATCAGTTCCTATGTTGTGACCCGACAGATCGCGATTGGTTCGCAGGCGTGGATCGGATGCAGATGAAACTGTATTCGCTTGGAGTTCCACATGAACACGATTTTGACACGGTGGCTGGTGGGCATGGTGGGAATTATTATGATATCCAAGCAGCCAAGGTTGTGGAATTTATTGTGCAGCGATTAGAACAAGAGCGACAACGGAGTGTTTGATTAGCCGGTTGAGGGTTGTGTGTTGTTGTTAGTTTTGGACATAATCCACGAATTAGAAACTGCCGCCTGAGTGGCCATGTTGTTACTTTACCGTCCGGAGTCGAGGACGTTGGGTGCATAGACGTCGACAGTACCCGTTTCTATGGAATAGATGATTTTCCGAGCAGCAACATTCGGCACTGGTGACTTGTTGCGATTAATCCATAATTTAGCGTCGCCGCGGCCACCTTCCATGATTAGATTGTTCTTGGATTGCGAATAGGTAACTCGATGTGCGAGGCCGACGTATTGTTGTGATTCAATATAAGTGTTACCGATGGCATTTAATACGATCGAGGGCGTGGAATTGGATGAGATGTTCGCGATGGACAACTGATCACAGTTCAATTCAATTTGCGGTGCGCCAATTCCTGCGGTTGCATTGGGGTCGAGCTTAACGTTCCAATTATCGACTATGCCAAATAACGACTCGACATTGCCACTAAAGGTTAAATGTTGTTGCGTGATGTTTCCAGCTACACTCTTTTTGAAGGTGACATACAAACTCTGTAACGCACCTGTAGCATTGGCTTCTAATGCCATGCCAAGTGCCTTGCCGTTATTTCTAAATGTGGAGCGAATCCAGCCTCGACCAGTAGATTTTATCTCTCCGGACTTAGGGTAAAAGCTAAGATTGTTCGCTTGCATCTGATGAAACGCTTGTTGCAGCTTGTTCGCGTCGAGCACCCGGCTAGATATCGCCACTGCATTGCCACAACTGAGCATATACAACTCGGCAGGATTTTTTTGTTCGGGTGAACTAAAATCGACACGTTTTGTTAAGTAACCACGGAGAACACCACAATCCAATGTTAAGTCAAACGTAGTTTTCTCGTCGGTAGTAAACTGACCCCGAGTTTTTACATTACCAAAAAGTTCTATTTGCGAACCATCAAAAGCCATTTGCTCTTGCCATGATATACGTCGAGTTTGAGTTGTTGTGACAGTATCGCGTGGGCTAAACGCAATTTCACCCGCGCCCTTGATCCACATGAGGTTCTGTCGTTGATTGAGACTAATTTGATTTCCGCTAATTTGAAATTCTTCGAAGGCGATCCATGCTGGCTGGCCACGATCGGAATTTCCTGTGAGTGTCATTTCGAACAAACCAGCAAGGTCTCTTTTTAAGCTGACACTATTTCCATGCAATACGAAGGGAGACCGCCCACCTGGTGAACTTGAAACTTGACGCAGTACTAATTTGTCCTTAATCAAGGCTTCCTGCAAAATGTGTTTGCCGTCCTTTTGAGCTAATTGAATTTGAATCAAATCACCCTGTACAACATATTTAAGGCCGGTTTGCCCTGTGGCATTGTCATCATTAGTTGGCAGACTTGGTGCGGGTGATGTCGTAGAATTTCCCGTGGCAGGTATTTTCTTACGCAGCCATACCTCGGCTCGCTGCGTGTTGGCTCGCAACTCAACTGTGTCGAGCAACACATCTCCCGACGCCAATATTCTAACGGGAGTAATTTTGTTTTTACTGGCTTGGTTGGTTGCTTGATTTGCGGAGTCCAACAATTCTACCAACCAAATATGGATACGGTCGCTGGCGATCTTACCAACGCCCGCAAGGTTGATCTCCGCTTTGCCCTCTAATGACAGCAGATGTTCATGTTCGAGTTTCTCGAGTGTGCAACTGCGATTCCAAGCCACGGTGATTGTATTTTTTGCCGAAGCGAGCTTTGTGGAATGAAATACACCAGCGCCCTTGGCGACAAACGCTCCTAATTGCTTAGGGTCGGCGGCCATTTGATATTGAAAGCTGGCCACTTCAAATCGATGATTACCAATGCTGACTGTACTCTGCTGGGAATCTTCAATGGAAAACGTGCCCTTCACCATGTCAAAAGAAACGGTCTGTCCGCGGATGGTTAATTGTTGTTCCGGAGATTCTATTAAAAGCGGATTTCCGGTTGCCGTTAAGCTGTGGAAGGTAAAGACGTTTGTTGGTTGTAGTGCCGCGGGAATGGAGGGGTCGAGAGG
>DTSG01000584.1 GCA_012965455.1 Planctomycetaceae bacterium
GCGGCAACCAGTTCCGCGACGCCGATGCCCGTTGTTAAGGCAAAGGGGCCGATATAATCTGAGCGGTTGCTATCGCGCGGTGCCACATAATCAGCAAGGGAACGAAAGTAATCTTGTCCCTTGCGGCGAGTCTGTTGTCGCAGTGCATGGAAGATCGTTTTTTGTTCACTACGCGATTCATCCGTATAGACAATGATGTCGTCAGCAACACTGGCGGCTGGCCAAAATCCATAGACAGCGGTCGCTCGAAATAGCTGCTGAGAAATGATGTCGTCGAGTAGTTGCTGTGCATGCTCGAACAATTCACGCGCGGGCGGTCCGAGTGTTTCATGTTGGAATATACGTGGATATTTCCCTTTGAGCTGCCACGTCATGAAGAACGGCGTCCAGTCGATGAAGTCGCGCAACGTATCGAGTGATTGACTTTCGATGGTGCGATTGCCAATAAACTCTGGCGTGGCGATATCAAGTTCACTCCAATCGGTTGTTAAGCGATTGTCGTATGCTTCTTCATAACTGACCAACTTGAGTTGTCGAGTTTCAAAGCTAGCAACTAATTCGGCTTGCTTTTCGAGATTGCTCTGTTGATATCCGCCGCGCAACTCGGGGTTCAATAATTTATCAACGACACCGACACTGCGGGATGCATCAAGAACATGGACAACGGGATTGTCATATTCTGGTGCGATGCGTACAGCAGTATGTCGAGCACTGGTGGTGGCACCACCAATTAATAATGGCACTGTAAACTGTAGGCGTTTCATTTCCTTGGCAACGTGAACCATTTCGTCCAAACTGGGCGTGATCAGCCCAGAAAGCCCAACGATGTCAACGTTTTCTTCCTGAGCGGTTTTGAGTATTTGCTCGCTCGAAACCATGACCCCTAAGTCAATGATGCGATAGTTGTTGCAGCCCAAGACGACCCCGACAATGTTCTTACCAATATCGTGTACGTCCCCTTTGACGGTTGCTAACAGTATTGTTGCGCGGTGGGAAACATCGCCGTCTTCGCTATCGAGTTTTTCTTCTTCCATGAATGGCAGCAGATAGTTGACCGCTTTTTTCATGACGCGCGCCGATTTCACGACTTGCGGGAGGAACATTTGCCCCGCTCCAAATAAATCGCCGACCGTTGACATGCCAGCCATCAACGGGCCTTCAATCACCAGCAGTGCGCGATCCACCGTTTGGCGAAACTCTTCGACATCTTCTTCTATAAAAGCGTCGATGCCTTTGACCATCGCATGCGATAGTCGTGCGGCGACCTCTTGTTCACGCCAACTGAGATCTTCTTTTAATTCTCGAGTCCCCTGCCCTTTGTAAGATTCGGCGAGATCCAGCAAGCGGTCTGTTGCGTCCGATCGACGGTTGAGCAATACATCTTCCACGCACTCGAGCAGATCCGGGGGGATCTGTTCATAGATTTCTAACTGCCCAGCGTTCACAATACCCATGTCCAATCCGGCTTGAATCGCATGAAATAGAAATGCCGAATGTAGTGCTTCTCGTACGACGTCGTTACCACGGAAGGAAAACGAAATATTGCTGACTCCGCCGGAGATTTTTACGCCTGGGCACAGCGCCTTGATTTGCTGAGTCGCTTCGATGAAGTTTACGCCGTAATTGTCGTGTTCAGCGATACCGGTGGCTACGGTCAATATGTTAGGGTCAAAAATAATGTCCGCTGCTGGAAATCCAACTTGTTCGGTGAGTAGATCGTAAGCTCG
>DTSG01000585.1 GCA_012965455.1 Planctomycetaceae bacterium
GGTGGACTACAGGGATAGTCACCTGGTCATCGCCAAGGTGTTTTTGGAACAATTGAAATTTGTTAGCGGTCTTAAGTGTGTCGTCGCCGCCAATGGAAATGAACGCATCGACGTCGAGGCTGCGCATGGCATTGTAGGTGCGCTGCAATGCTGCGGTCTTGTCGGCATCTTGAAAATCAGATGGTTGTTGAATTGATTTGCCGGGATTCGCACGCGCGGTACCAATCATGATTCCCGGTTTGGCTCGGGTTTGGTCGAGCGACGCTTCCGTGAGCAGAATGTAATCTTGACCTTCAACCAAGGGCGTTTCACCGTCATATTCCATCAAAGCGGAGTACCCGTGTTTGATGCCAATGACTTCCGCGCCATTGCGAATGAACGAAACGGCAGCGGATGAAATAACGGCGTTGGCCGCTGGTGCTGGTCCGCCCGCGAATAGGATGGCAACTCGTTTTATGGGATTGGCTGTTTTTTCGGGGCGGGACAAAGTATCAATAGTCATGGAGAAATCTCTAATAAAAAAGGTAAGCGAGACCGGCAGATTGCATCCGTGCTTGACTTACGCTGTTTTTTTGCCGTAAACCACAAGTGCAGTTAATAACGTTTAGTCTAACAGCGTTCGTTCGACGAAAGTGGTGTCGATATTGCCAGCAATAAATTCGGGGTGCGTCAACACTTTCTTATGGAAAGAAGCCGTTGTGGCAATACCGCCGACTTGTAGTTCATCCAAACAGCGGAGCATTGTAGCAATGGCTTCTTCACGAGTTGGTTGGTGCACTAAGAGTTTGCCGATCATGGAATCATAATGTGGTGGGACCGTGTATCCAGCATGAACATGCGAATCCCAGCGGACACCTTTACCGCCTGGGATAATGAGATGATCGATTTTACCAGGACATGGTTGGAAGTTACGATCCGGGTTTTCGGCATTGATACGACATTCAATCGCATGCCCCTTACAGGGCCCGATATCTTCTTGGGTAAAGGCGAGAGGTTCACCAGCAGCGACTCGGATTTGTTCCTTAATCAAGTCGATACCAGTCACCAATTCAGAGACTGGATGTTCAACTTGGATGCGAGCGTTGACTTCGATAAAGTAAAAATTATGGTTCTTGTCGACAATAAACTCGACGGTACCAGCATTGGAGTAATTGGCGTTGGCGATCATGCGCACTGCCGCTTCGCAAATTGCCGTACGGATGTCCTCGGGCAAATTTGTCGCTGGTGATTCCTCGATAAGTTTTTGATGTCTGCGTTGGGTGCTACAGTCGCGCTCCCACAAGTGCACTACGTTACCATGCTGATCGGCGATGACTTGCACTTCTACGTGCCGTGGCTTTTCGACGTATTTTTCCAGATAGACAGCGGCGTTACCAAAGGCAGCCTCTGCTTCTTGAGCCGCTTGTTTCAGTGCGGTCTCTAGGTCGTCGGCATTTTGGGCTACTCGCATTCCTTTTCCACCGCCGCCGGCTGTTGCCTTGACCAGTACCGGATAGCCAATTTCGTCAGCGACCTTTGCTGCTTCGGTGCTGTCGGTTATCAATCCGGCACTGCCGGGGACAACAGGAACGTTTGCTTCGCGTGCCATGCGTCGAGCGGTGTTTTTGTCGCCGAGTTGGTCCATGGAGTCTGGTAAAGGACCGATGAAGTCGATTTCGCAGTTTCGGCAGACGTCGTTGAAGTGAGAATTTTCAGCTAAAAACCCATAGCCTGGATGAATAGCGTC
>DTSG01000586.1 GCA_012965455.1 Planctomycetaceae bacterium
GTGCGTTAATGGTTTTTGCTGCAGTATTTGCCTTAACAGGATGCAAGGGCGACAAACAAAGCAGCCAAGCTGCTCAGCAACCCGTCCAGCCGGCGGAGAAAAAGGCAACTGAGGCTGAATTAGCACTACAGAAAGCAGAGTTGGATATTGCGAAAGCTAAGGTCGCTGAAGCAAAAGCCAAGGCTGCGACAGCGGAAGCAAAAGCCGCCGAAGCAAAAGCTAAGGCCGCGGCGGCCGAAGCCAAGACCAACGCCGCGTCGCCTAAGATTGCCGCAATACCCAGCAACTCTCCAGTCGCGGACAATACCGCCCAACAGGCCGCGGCAACCGGGACCGGTTCTAATAATCCCTTCAACTGGTCAATCCAATCAGATCCCAATAACCCCAAAAAGGCATTGGTCCCCCCGGTTCTACAACCTGTAAATGGACGCATTCCGGGCAGCAAGATCACTATTGCCTCTGAATGTAATTCCAGCGCCGATTGCAAACAAATGTGTTTTCAGGGCCGGTGTGTTGACCGTAAGAAAATTGTCTGTCCGGCATATGCTCAGTGCCCCCCCACCTATTGGCGGATGTTCTGGTATTTGGACAAGCTGTGCCAGAACACATTTACTCCCAAGATGTGGAATTACCTTGAAAAAGGGCGCTATGACGGAGAGCACGAAGCCCGTGACCTGGTTTATCTCTGGAATCTGCCAGGCACGACCACAAGTTATCTATTCAAGAGTGCCAAATACCTAAATGCATTCTTCTATCACCCGCGCCGAGCAGAATGGTTGCCCGGCCCTTGCCTGGACGTTGTTGGACAACTGAAATCAAAGGCGCAAATTTCAGCCTCAACACGTTCATACGTAAAGAAAATCCGACGACTTTGGAAGGCTACGAAATCCATTGCTAAAGGCGGCCAAAAAACAACGGGGAATCGAGTAAAATACCAAGCTTGCCGGAAGGCTTGTATGAAATCTACGAACGACGGCAGTTGGTGTCATTCTGTTTGTCAGGGTTTGCTGAAGCGCGCCTGCACCAACGGTGATGAACAAAGCATCTCCACCGTGAGCTTTGTCTGCGTCAATGGCGTATGGTTACAGGAGTAGCAACGGTGTTAGGAAAGACTAGCATTTCGATTTGGAGTGTATTAGGGAATGACCTGATGTGGTAACAGCTGATGAGGTCGTGCCTAGACTTCTATCGTAACGATTACAAAAACAGATCTGATGCCAAAAAGAAGACTACTGCAAATATGAACGTATGCTTTGATAACTACTGGTACAACAGTTGTTATCATTGAGCTTAGTCATTGCTCAGCCCATCCATTGCGAGCGCGCGGCAAAGCAATGAAAAATAAATACAAATAGCTATGTCACGTCGAACGCCAATGTAGGATGTTAGTGACAATGAAGACTTCTCTCACACATCATGCTGAACGGCGTCTCTATTGTGTAATCGTGATGTTGCTATCCGCTGCCACGATTACGCCTGCAATTGCTCAAGGGACAACAAAGGCAAATGCATCACTCATTGCGCAGATTGAGAAAATCAGTGAGCGTTCAAGCGGCAATTTTGCATTTTATTACAAGAATATTACCACCGGGTTTACCTGGGAGTTGAACGAGAAAACACCCTACCCTGCTGCATCCGTTATTAAGATTCCATTAGTCGTCACGCTCTATACGTTGCTCGACATTGGTGAGCTGCCAAGCAACCAGTTACTGCGTGTCACAAAACGCGACCGTGTCGGCGGAACGGGGGCTCTTCAAGGCCGCAAAACACCATTCAACCTGAGTCTGCAAAAAGCCGTAAGCCTCGCACTCAACAAGAGCGACAACATGGCCACTAATGTGCTGATTGACTTTGTCACGTCAAAGGCTGTGAACCATCGAATGCAGCGCATGGGGTTTCCCTCTATTCAACTCAACCGGAAAATGGTTCATAAGGCACCGCCTGAAAACTGGAGCAACGCCCACGATATGGGTCGGTTGCTCGAACAAGTTGCCACTAACATGATTCTCGTTCCCAAAGGATTTGAGAGTGTTCTGTCCGTAATGAAGCGCGCCCCCAAGGGGGACAAGCTCGGCAAACTGCTCCCCAAAGGAACTCTCTTTGCTCGTAAAGGCGGTCGGCTAATGCACCATATACATGACGTGGGTATTCTCACGGCCGGCGGACAAAGCGTGGTCATTGTGGCCATGATTTCCAGATTCAAGAGTAGGAAGAAGGCCGCCCGAGCACTGCACCTGACAGGCAAAGCCATTTACGACGCATTACTTCAATCTCAGTAAAACACAATGCCGCCATTGAGATAAAATTCAAAACAGTCATCTAACCTGGTTGGACGTTGTCCGTCGGTGGAACCGAGCGCCTATTGTGAGAAGGGCAGTCTCGTTTTGCATGCCCAATACTGTGTTCATACGATAATGCCTGATTCCAAAACGTCTTCCTAAAAAGGCACAATTTCTCACATCGATAGATTATCAAGTTGCTTTCTCTTCGTCTAAGATGCCTCCCATTGTAGAGGCCATGAGCCTAAGCTAGCATTGTGCGACTTGATAATTAGGGAGAAGCGCAATGCTTGTTCGAAATCATATATGCATCGTTTTGTTGAGTATGCTGCTTTCTGTTGATGCAAATGCCCAACAACCACTGTGTTCAAACAGTAGTTTGTGCCAGAACAATGGCTTATGTACGCCGTATCGAAACTTCTGCATCGCAAACTCCAAACGCCGATGTCTCGCATCGGTATATTGTAAAGCACACGGCGTATGTGGATTCAAACGAGGTAACCAAGTATGTCACCAGACCAACGCTGGATGTAAACGCTCCACAGCCTGCAAGAAGTACGGTCGCTGCAAAGCGACGAAATCACGCATCGACTGGAGCCGGTTCAAGCAAATAGCAACCATGACATGGAAGCTGTGTGCGCCTGCCAAAGAATCAGACTGTCGCCAAAGCGCTATGTGCAGGTCAGAGGGCCTTTGTAATCTAGCAGGTAACCCCAGTTATGGCGGATCACTGTGCGTTGCGGGCGACAATCGCAGCTGTCGAAGTTCCAAGGCCTGCAGAGAAGAGGGTCGGTGTAATGTACACCGTGGCAAATGCATCGCTACATCCGATAATAACTGTCGTCGTTCACGACGCTGCAAAACCCAAGGGAAGTGCTTCTATCATAAGGATCAGTGTGCAGACCCATGCAGAGTATCAAGCGCATGCACAACATCAGGTAAATGCAAGAATACGGGGGGTAAGGCAGTAACAAAAATAAAGTGTAGGGCTGTAAATACGACCGACTGTTTCCGGTCGAAAAACTGTAAGGCTTTGGGTAACTGCACTGTTAGGAAAGGGATCTGTGTGCCGCAAATGGTACAACACTGCACGCGAAGTTCTGAATGTCTAGAAGTAGGCAAATGTATCTTGAATAACATTGACAGTTCGGTTCCGGCCTCGTGTATCAAGCCAAATTCCCAAGCAAGTTGCGTGAATCATCCGCACGGATTTACGCACTTTGACACCGATTTGAAGCGATGTCTCAGTCCGGTCACGACCACAAGTGACTGGGTAGAGGTGCCACTAAAAAAGCTCAGGCTAACCTTCAAAGACATAGGCCCTCGACTGCAATTTCGGCAAATCAAAGACGTCCGTCTAAAACGCAATCTAATTGTACAGCGACAGCCTGTAACACTTAACGACTTCCTTGCTGAATCTCATCGTTTCTGCAAGGGACCACGTAACTGTGATCCAGCAATAAAGGACAGCTACGATTCACAATCTTGTAAGCCTGCATATTATTGTGAAGATTTTGATGTGGAATTGCGCCGATGCAAGAATCGCGACTGCATTGCTCGTGTACCTTATGTCGACGCTGTTAGATACGCCAATGCACTGTCAATTAAACACGGTCTGCCTGTTTGCTACAAACCCGACGGTCGAGCTGTAATTACTCCTTACAAGTGTCAAGGATATCGTCTTCCAACTGCATACGAATGGATTCTCCTAGCTATTGGCCCCGATTTGATGTGGAAAAACGCCAGTGGTGCTCTGCTTTCCATCCCCCCTCCTGAAGCGGTTCTTTATACTGCAGATGGCACATTCAGGAGGAACATCAAGAGAGAATATCTGGAACAATCCGTCACAACATTCCCAAAGCAAGGCTATGGTCTCCAAGGGATGTACAGAGAATGGTGTTTTGATTACACTGATACCCCTAATCAAGTTGGTCCAAGTATTATTAAACGATTTTGCCATCACTATGACGAAGAGGATTTGCGCCTTCCACATTAAATTGCTGAATCCTGCAGTAGTAATAGCTATCCTGTGGAATTTTCGCTTCAAAAGGGTGGTTGGTCTGAATTCGATTTCGGCAAGGATATTCCTAGCTGTAACCAAAATGGATGTAAGAGCAACTATGTTGACCCCTTGTGTTTATGTAATGGAAAACCCTATCTCCAGACAAAATGGTATCGCCACCTTCGACCCTCAGGACTTGCATGTTCTTACGACAAGTATCAGGAGACTGATAGAAACTATCCACACTGCACTAGTAAGGACAATGCCCGAAATATGTTCCGGCTAGTCCGGACGGATTTCAAGCTTTAAGCTTGAACGAGCTTTTTTCTACTGAGGTCGCACCTGATTTTCGAAGAGCTATTTTCCAAACAAATGGCGCCCGATTCTTAGGAGGACAACACCGTCCCACTTTTCCAAACAAGTAATACCCAGTGTTTCACTCAAGCGCATCAAACCCTCACATTTATACATTTTCTTTACAGCCTTTTTGTCTAAAGCATTTCCCCGATCCACCACCATGACGGTAATGACGGAAATGACAGCCAAAACAGAGAAACCTTTTAAAATGATCCAACTCCAGTTCTCTCTGTGGGGTTCTTATTTTAAACGTGTCATTTCTGTCATTTGTGTCACGGCCTATCGGTTAGACGGCTGAATCTCTGTCACTCATCTGTCATAGAACCGTCATTGGCTTTGCGCTGAGCTCGCTGATAGCTGTCCCAATCAAATGGCTCGTCTATGCATTCAAGAACCTGAAGTGGATATCCCCGGCAGCCGGCTGTTCGCTGCTGCTCATATCCCAACGCCTTCAGCCGGCGGCTGAACTTACTCTTGCTCAACGCCCTATGCCCGGAGTTTTCTGCCCACACCCCATAGTTTACATACAGGGTCGCCGTCGATGTGTATGAAGATGCACCCACAACCCGGGCCAGCACCGGGCGGCACTTTTCGTGAACAAAAATCGCCACCTGGTCGGCACTCTTGCGCCATTCGGCAATCAATTTAAGGCTTGATTCCGGCACGGTATATTCGTCGTTTTGCAGCAAACGCACGGCGCCCTGCACCGCCCAGGTCAACACCCCGGGAAGCTCGCTCTTAACAATCCGCTTACCCAGCCCCTTGACCTCGTTGGCGCCCTGAAACTCCACGCTATATTCTAAAATCATAAAACGGCGCCAATACCCCTTGCTCGTATCCCGGGTGTGCAACACCTCGTTGGTGCTAAACAAGTGCCCCGCCCTGGGCCTGAAACTGAACACCCGATGGTATGGATTACGCGCCTGAATCTCGTCGCCTACCACAACCGCTTTGAACAGATCCGTACTCTTGATGTTGCCCGAAGGCATATCACCCACAACATTGAGATATTTTCCCACCAACATGGCGCGGCTGTACTCATGGCCCAGATCGTGAGGCCGCACCGACGAGCAGGCATTGCTGGGAAACAAACCACTGAGTACCTCGCCGGTTGCAGACTTTCCGTTGGCACCGGTCCCATAGAGCACCAGGCATTTTTGCCAACGCGGTGCCTGCCCCAGCAAACAAGCGCCAACAAACTCCTGGAGTAAACGCGCACTGCTGCCCCCATCCGCTCCGTCAAACACCTCTTGGAGATATTGCTGCCAGCGCGGCGCCTGGGACGCTGCATGGTACTCAAACGGCAACGCCACTCTCATGCGATGCTCAGGGCTGTGGGGCAGCAACTTTGCCCCCTGGGCGGTTATTTGTAGCACTCCGTTGGCCACACAAATACCGCTCAACGCCTCTTCAAAAAAGCGCGCTTTGTGAGCACTGACAACCGCGCTGCTTACCGCGCCATCCACCTGGTGTTTCCGGAGTTGAAGTTTCTTGATTTTGGGCCGGCCGTCCTTCTCAAACCCACCATAATATGGGCGTCCTTCGTAGCCTTGAACCAGTTGAGCCGCCCTAATCTCATCCACCGGCTCCCAGATTCCAAGGCTTGTGTTGTAGACATAAAGCTCTCCCGCCTCGGCCACGCACTCATGCCCCGATTGACTGCTCAACTCAGCCAGCAATTCGCGGCCCACAGCGACATCGCTGCATGATTCAAGAGGCGGACGCGACAAAGACCACGCCGAGCGCCATTTGTGCTCCGCTGCAGAATCCTGCAAACG
>DTSG01000587.1 GCA_012965455.1 Planctomycetaceae bacterium
TGGGAAAGTTCAAAGGAATGTTCGATTTTGTAGGTGCCGGTTGAGGGCACTCGTGGTGCCAGACTGATTTGACCGTGCAGGCTTTGGGGAGGGCATGTGAGCACCAATAGCAATAAGATAGTTAGCGTTTTGGACATCTGGTAATAGTGACATTTAATGAATAAATAGAATATGACGAGGGATGCTTAGTTATACGATGAATGGGTTGTTGCATTTCATGGCGAGCCTAAAAAAATTTAAAAATTCGCTCAGAATGTGCCGGCAGTCTAGCGGGGGTAAATCAGAGTCGATTGGCCACTTTTGCGCTTTATGTTGTCTGCTAAATATGCGAAAATAAAGGTCCTTCCTTTATTCGCTTTAGATGCGTCCCTACCTTCCCCCCAGCCCAAAAACTCATAGATGTGAAAGCCAATGTACAGACATTATATTACCTTTGTTTTTGCTCTGCTGTTGACCTCAGCAATAGTGCTTGGAGACGAACCGGCAACGGAAATGCCGACCGTCGCACAATTAGAGTTCTTTGAAACTAAGATTCGTCCGGTATTGGTACAGCATTGCTACAAGTGTCATAGCGCGGATTCAGATTCCGTTAAAGGCGGGTTGCTGTTGGATAATCGTAAAGCGATTCAAGTGGGTGGTGATTCTGGCCCAGGGGTTGTGCCAGGCGAGCCGGACGAGAGTGTTGTCTTGTCGGCAATACGTTATGAGAGTTTCGAGATGCCTCCCAAGGGGAAGTTGTCTGATGAAATACTGCAGGATTTCGAAACGTGGATTAAACAAGGTGCGGCAGATCCACGAGAAGGCGGTCAGTTAGTTAGCAAGACAGCAATCGATTTCGAAGCGGCAGGTAAGTTTTGGGCATTTCAAAAACCAGTCAAATCGAAATTGCCAAAGGTTCGCAATAAAGCATGGATGGCTAATCCAATTGATCGTTATGTTGCTGCTGACCTAGCGAAAAAGCGGTTATCGGTAAGTGACTCGGCGAGCAAGCGGGTTTTGATCCGTCGAGCGTATTACGACTTAATCGGTTTACCACCCACAATTGAGCAACAGACGGATTTTGTAAATGACTTGTCTCCGGATGCTTTTAGTAAGGTGATTGAAACATTGCTCGAATCAAAACACTACGGCGAGCGCTGGGGGCGTCATTGGCTAGACGTGGCTCGCTATGGGGAAGATCAGGCCCACACGTTTAAAGCCAGAAAATATCCTCGCGGCTATTACTACCGAGACTGGGTGGTCGATTCGATAAACACTGACATGCCGTACAACGAGTTTGTAGTACAGCAACTTGCAGGTGACTTACTTGACCAACCCAATGTACATGAGCGAACGCCAGCGTTGGGTTTCTTTGCACTGGGACCAGTGTACTATGCCGAGAATGTTGAAAAGGCAATAGCGGCAGCGGACGAATGGGACGATCGAATTGATACTTTGACCCGTGGCGTGTTGGGGCTGACTGTATCGTGTGCTCGTTGTCATGACCATAAGTATGATCCGATCACGACCAACGATTATTACGCGATGGCTGGGGTCTTTGCGAGCACTAAATATCAAGAGCGCCCCGTTGTATCCCAGGAAGTGGTTGACCAACGGGCGACGGCGGACCAAGCAGTGCGTGATCAAGCCCTGGAAATCAATCGTTTTTTAGCACAGGCTGGACGGACAATTCGCCCTTCGTTGACGGCGGAGATTCCCGTTTACATGCAAACGGTTTTTAAATGGTTGCAAATAAAGGATCGAGCTGAAGACAAGAAAAAAGCATCTGCGGAGTTGTTAAAGGAATCGGGATTGAGCAAGACATTGTTAGATCGTTGGACGAAATTGCTCGAACAAAAGAAGGTTAAAACTCGTGATCAATATTCTTTCCTAGCAGATTGGTACAGTTGGCTTGATGCGTTACCAAATGACAAAGATTTGTCCGCAGATGAGACACGCTTAGCGGAAGTTCTAGCGATAGGTGAAGCCTTGCAAGCTGCCGTGGAGAGCCGTTTAGATGATCGGCAGGAGTTGTTTGCTGAATTTGGTGTCAATGCTGCATTTGTGCCAGCTGAAGATTTGTCAGCAGTTACGGCGGGCGTGATTCCTTTGGGAAACTTATTTGATGATAGTAAAGATGTTCCTTTGGAGAGTGCTTTGGCTTCCGATAAATACGGAGCGGTTGCGGAGAAATCCGATTTAGGTGTGCACTTGGTGTCCTACGGTTGGGGAACACGAATTAAAATTGGCCCCGAGATTGATTTCTCGTTTGCTCAAATCGGCTCTGACAGTAACAAGCATGGCAGTGTGACGAATGACGGGTGGACGGGCCGTAGTGCGATTTCCACAACAGGAAAAGTACCAGCGAATAACGGGAAACGCCACGAGCAGGGAATCGGCATGCACTCCAATGCGTTGGTGACTTTCGATTTAAATGAAATTCGCCGAGCGGGTTTGATGTCGGCAGGTCAAAAATTTCGGTTTCGTGTTGACCGCGCTGGGATGAACGATGATGTCGGAGTTACAGAAGCGTCGAGCGGCTATGCGGCGGTTGTCGTGTCCAAGCCACACAAAGATAAAAATGTAATGGACGCAATAATTGGCGGCTATGTGAACGGCAAAAAAATGGAAATCACGTTCAGTGACTTTACTTATAATTTCACCGGGGCTATTCCAGCTCCTCTAAAAGCAGATGGCAATTTCGTCGAGTTTGACATCGAGATTCCCTCGGACGCTGAATATATTACCTTGATTACAACTGCAGCTGGCGGGCCTAAAGACAATACCATCAGTTCCGATCACATGGTGTTCTCTGGCGTACGTATCGAGATGTCACCGTTGCCGGAAACGAAACTAGCAAACACGGAGCTAGGTGCTGAACATGAGTTTACCGAGAGTGACCGTCAAGCAGCACTGTTGTTGTCGCAAATGCTCTACGACGAAGGTCTCCTAGCACTGCCCAATGGCGAAGTTGAAAAACGATTGACGGAAGACTTGCAGGTAATCGCGGATGGGTTGAGAGCTGCAGAAAAAGAACTTAAGGATGCGGTGGCTGCAATTCAAATACCGCTGGCCCATTCGCTCACAGATGGCGATGTGCGAGATATGCCGATTTACGTCGCAGGCGATCCAGGTAAGAAAGGGGCGATCACGCCGCGTGCGATGCCCGCTATTTTTACCGGTGGTGTATCTGTACCGTTTCAAACGCAAGGGAGTGGTCGACTTGAATTAGCACAATCACTAACGTCCGCGGAAAATCCATTGACAGCCCGCGTGATGGTTAATCGGATGTGGGCCTCTCATTTTGGTCGAGGGTTAGTTGGTACGACGAGCAATTTTGGTGAGTTAGGCGAGCGTCCGACTCATCCTCAGCTGTTGGATTATTTAGCGGTCGAATTTATGGAAAATAACTGGTCGCTGAAACACATGCATCGCTTGATTATGAACTCCAAGACCTATCAACAAAGCAGCGATTTTCGGGAGGTTCCGTATGAAGTCGACCCAGATAACCGATTGTTGTGGCGGATGAATCGCAAGCGACTTGAAATTGAACCATGGCGTGACGGATTGTTATACGTTTCTGGAGAATTGGATTTAACATTTGGTGGGCCATCGAAAGAATTAGATGACACTCAGAACAGACGTCGTACGATATATGGCTTTGTGAGTCGGCATCGGCTTAATGAATTGCTGCGATTGTTTGATTTC
The DNA here is from genome assembly GCA_012965455.1 of Planctomycetaceae bacterium. GTDB lineage: Bacteria > Planctomycetota > Planctomycetia > Pirellulales > Pirellulaceae > UBA721. Next base: position 3,688 of record DTSG01000587.1, read on the forward strand.
CCAGATCCTAATATTACGAGTGCAGCGCGGAGTGTTACCACAGTGCCACTACAGCAACTGTTCGTGCTCAATAGTGACTTTATGTCGAAGCGGGCGAAAGCGTTTGCTGAGCGAGTACAAAAACATACGGATGCAGAACTGCCTCAACAGATTACTTATGCTTTTGAATTACTGTATGGCCGAAAAGCAGATGAACAAGATATACTAGCAGGAACTGAATTCATAGAGACGGTTGCCGAGAGTGATAATATGCAGTCGGCGTGGGAACAATACGCATTGGCATTGTTAAGTGCGAATGAATTTCTGTTTGTAGATTGAATTGTGCCATGTTGCAAAGAATAGAAGAATAATTATGAGCGAGTCTCAGATGTTAAATGCTTTAGTGAATAACCAGCCACGACTGTCACGGCGGCAGTTGCTCCAAACCAGCGGCGTTGGATTTGGCATGATGGGGTTGTCGGCGTTGTTAGGTGAAGAACAGCGAGTAGCTGCAGCTACTCGCTCTACCACTCCAACTTCACCTAAGCATCCTCATCACACTCCCCGCGCTAAACACGTCATCTTTCTGTTTATGAACGGTGGTCCATCGCATGTTGATACATTTGACCCTAAGCCAGAATTAAAAGTCCAAGAAGGTAAAGCGGGACGTGGCGGAAAGTACATGCCCTCGCCATTCTCCTTTGGTAAGTATGGTGAAGCCGGTATTGATATGAGTGAAATCTATCCGCACCTAGGCACCGTTGCGGATGAGTTGTGTGTGTTGCGGGGGATGCATACTACGACGCCCAATCACGAACCAGGTTTATTGATGATGAACAGTGGTGTTCAACAACCAGTACGACCGTGTATGGGGTCGTGGATTACTTATGGTCTGGGCACAGAGAATCAAAACCTGCCTGGCTTCGTTGTCTTGTGTCCTGGAAAACCTGTCGTGGGGCCGGCACTGTGGGGCAATAGTTTTCTGCCGGGGATTTTCCAAGGCACCCATATTAATAATACAAATATTGATCCTAAAAATGCGATCGGTCACATCACTAATAAAAACCTGTCACCGGAAGCACAACGGCGGTTGCTGGATCTGTTGCAGCAGAGTAACCGGCGTCATTTAGATAAACGTGACGTCGATTTGAATTTAGAAGCTAGGATTCAGTCGTTGGAAGTTGCTTACGGAATGCAGTTCGAAGCGCAGGAAGCGTTTGATACGAGCCGTGAAACCAAGGAAACATTAGAGAATTATGGTGAAGGCCAATTTGCCAATGGCTGCTTGGTAGCGCGGCGGTTGGTTGAACGAGGTGTGCGGATGGTACAGATTTACTATGGGTCGGGTCAGCCGTGGGATGCGCATGGCGATATTATGGACCACAAGCGCGATGCGGGTAAAAGTGATCAACCCATCACTGCGCTGATCAAAGATCTAAAACAACGGGGATTACTCAACGAGACTTTGATTGTATGGACGGGCGAATTTGGGAGGACTCCGACCGCTCAAGGCAAGACAGGTCGTAATCACCATGCGACTGGATTTACATCATGGCTCGCGGGGGGTGGCATCAAAGGTGGCATGACTTACGGCGGCACGGATGAATTGGGGATGAACGCCGTAGAAAACCGCATGGACGTACACGATTTGCATGCGACGATGCTACATCTTCTAGGAATCAATCACGAAGAGTTAACTTACCGCTACAGCGGCCGTGATTTTAGATTGACGGACGTCTTCGGAAATGTCCAGCATGAAATTATTGCTTGACGAGTCTGTGATGGATTTCAAAAACGAATGGAACCGCGAATTAACGCGAATCCTCCGGCGGTAGATGAATAGATTCTCGATCGCCAAAAGAAATCGGTTGGTTGATCAATGTGCCCCAACAAAGCATGAGGGTGACTGAAGGGACTTGAACCCTCGACAACCGGGACCACAACCCGGGGCTCTACCAACTGAGCTACAGCCACCATTGTTAAGATTCCAATGTAATTTGGTTTGTAATTCTGGGCAAGGGTAGCGATGGTGTTTGCAGCTGCGAATCAGTACTTATGGGATTATGTCACTGCGGTGCAACCGTAATGCGAAAAACGCGGACATTTTCAGTACAATGAAACGCGTCTATAATATCTATAACCGTCGTAATTCATGATATTCATTTTTGAAAGCAGACATAATTCTCAACATGTTCCGTTCGCTCCTTATTCTATCGTTCATTAGCTTACTTGCGGCTCCTGAAATTACGGTGGCACGCGCTGCTGACGCGGTAGATTTTCCGAACCAATTTGAGCAATTAGCGGCCAAATGTGATGAGTTGAAATTGCCGCAGCAAGCAACCATTACGCGGCAGTGGATTGTTGCACAGCGACGCGATCAGCGTGTCGTGTATCCGTTTCAGACGAAAGACTATTTTAAACCTCTGACCAATGATAGTCAGTTAAAACAATATTGGTGGGCGTCGTTCATGGAACTGCGGCGAGCTCGAGCGGATCATCTTTTTCTACAAGCTAAAACAATCGCTCAATCCGATCCTGCGCAATCATATCGACTACTACACGAAGTGTTACATGAAGATCACCGACACACCGCGGCTCGCAAGATATTGAACTACAGTGATTCCACGGTATTTTTGTTGCAGCCTCAGCCCAGGCGGCCTAAAAAGAGACATGCTTATACCGGCTGGCAGGCAAACGACCACTATCGCGTCAGCACGACGCACTTTGATATTTACACAGATTCGAAGCCCGCTGATGGAGTTTTAATCGCACGACAGGTTGAAAAATTATATTCTGTTTGGCAGCAGTTATTTGTTGAATTCTGGTGCGACACCGCAGTCCTGGCTGAACGATTTAATGGTAGCAATAAACCACTGTATGCTCGTAAACGGCACCAGATCATTTTATTTTCGTCACGTGAAGAGTATCAGACATTCTTTAAACGGCGGTCTGGGGCGACAGTTAATAGCGTCGGATTTTATTCGGCTAAGGAAGAGCATTCTTTTCTGTTTGTCAATGACCCACCGAAAACATCGACTTGGTTACACGAAGTAACGCACCAGTTGTTTTATGAACTAGGTGCACACGTGAAGGATGTCGCGTCGGATCAAAACATTTGGGCGATAGAGGGCGTCGCGATGTATATGGAGTCGCTCCGCGATCATGGGCATTTCGTGACCGTGGGTGGATTTGAATCTTACCGATTGCAGTTTGCACGTTATTACAAAACCGTTGACCAGTTCTACGTGCCACTGCAACAACTTGCAGCGCTCGGTAACTCACAGCTATCGTCGCATGTGAAAATTCGTCGCTTGTATGCCCAGTGCGTTGGTTTGGCGCATTTTTTAATGGATGGGGACAATGGGAAATACCGCGCACCGTTTTTTCAACTGCTGAGAAAAATCTACACCAATACGTCCACCGCAGGTACTTTGCGACAACTCAGCAGGCGATCATTTGAAGAACTAGATGCGGCCTACGCTGAATTTTTGGTTGTTACTGATGAGCAGCTCGCAGCCTTGCGGCCGGGGACTAAGTTGAAAGCGCTTTGTCTCGCAGATGGGCAGATAACCAATCAGGGATTGCAGCATTTGAGCGGTCAACTCGAACTGACCTGGCTTGATTTGACGCGTTGCGAGATCACAGATGATGCCAGCAAGGTGCTTGCCGGTTTGGTGAAGTTGGACCAGTTGTCGCTGGAATCAACTATAATTACGGATAAGTCGATGGCGGTGATTGGGGCATTGCCAAACCTAACAGAGTTAGATTTATCATTAACGCAAGTTGGCGACGCAGGGGTTTTGCATTTACAAGGGAACAACAATCTAACGGTGTTATGGCTGACGGGAACGAAGGTTTCTGATGATTCCGAGCGAGTGTTGATTACGCTAGCTAATCTTGAGATACTGAAACTTACATCGACGGCCATGTCAGCGTCGACGATACAACAGGTGTTTAGCGCTCTTCCTAAACTGAAGCCATAAATCACTCCAACTATTTTTACACGATTGAGATTGCGATCATGCGCCCTTGGGTTTTATCAGAAGTTAATTATGGCACTATAAAAGGCAACCCCTATGAAGTGGCAGTCCTGCCAATGGGTGCTACGGAACCGCATAACCTACACCTGCCCTATGGTACCGACATGTATGAAGGTACGGACATTGGTGAAAGTGCTTGTGCTTATGCACACGCGAAAGGTGCCAAAGTTGTTGTTCTGCCGACGGTTCCTTATGGCACGGAAACGAACATGAGAGAGTTTCCGTTCGCTATGAATCTATATCCTACGACACTGTTTAAAGTGATCGAAGACTTAGTGGAATCACTGGTCCGCAGTGGCATTCGTAAAATTGTAATTCTCAACAGCCATGGCGGGAATGATTTCAAGCCCTTGTTGCGGGAGATGTCGGGTCGTACCGAAGCTCATCTATTCTTAGCGAATTGGTACAACATGCTCGACGATGTGTATCACGATATTTTCGAGCACATGGAAGATCATGCGGGCGAAGCGGAAACATCGTTAATTCTTGCTTACCACAACGAATTGGTTTCGCGAAATGAGGATGGCTCGTTTAATGCGGATGATGGTAAAACGAATCCAACTCGCTTTGACGCAGTTAATAAAAAATGGGTGAGTATCACTCGGCAATGGGATTTATTGACTTCGAACTCCGGCTCTGGCTATCCTCATGCAGCGACCGCAGAAAAAGGTGAGCGGTTGATGAAAGTGTTAACTGAACGAATCGGCGATTTTCTAGTGGAATTATCCAATTCAGAATTGGATGAGAGTTTTCCCTTTTGAAAGCGTTTGGCGGTAAGTTACCGCTAGGGTGAAATCCAGAGGAATGGCTGGTTGGCTTCGTCTACCATGACTTCGCAATGCAGGCCGGCTTGAGACAGCGCGATGTCGAGAATTTTCTTGTAGAAGATCTTTCCCGCTGGGACATTTACTTTTTTATTCAAGCTAATTCCGCGTTTAGCGATGCTGGCATAGTCGTAGAAAATCCGAGTCTGCAGTCGTTGGCCAATTGCTGTTACTGTTTTCGAGATCTCGGTATTCTTAATTTCAACACTCAGTTCATTAAACAGATCTGGGGCTGTTTTGCCTGGGTTCTGAGACGACTCCCAACCGACGGGCCAAAACTCGAGACCTTTTACTGGTTTGGTTATACGAATTCTGACGCCGCTGCCGATGGGCTTGTCGGGCAGCATGATGAGTCCGGTGGACTTTAGTACGATCGCCATAGCTGTGCCACTGGTGACTCCTTGCAGCTCATCGTTAAATGGCACTTCGGAAAACAGCTGCGCCCGTGCTGCTGAATCGACGGAAACTTGTAGATTCCAAATTCTGGAAATGGATCGGATAACCTCCTTGGTTGTTTGCCCTGCAGTTTTTGCTTTTACTTTGAGGGTCAGTTGATCGTAGACTTCCACAATCTGATCACGGCTTAGCCCGTACGCCCCTTTTTGAGTTGTCAACGCTGCAGCACCGTCTCCCTGTAGTCGCTTAATCCACAGTTTTGCCTCATCGATTTGGCCATACTTGAAGGTACCCCCCGGTAAATGCAACGTATCGCCTACGAGGATACCAGTTATCACAAAGGTCGGTGATTCCTTACGTCCGAGTGTTTTGACTTTCGGCATGTCGGTCAATTTTGCACTGCGTAATTGGACATTCGTGAATCCTGCTTTTTGCAGAAAACTTGCCCAGGCTTTAATGCGTGTGATGGGCAAGACGGTTTCCATGGCAACTTCTAAGTCAACAACCGCTGCCGTCGCCTGACAGGTACTGAGCGCTAAAAATATAAATAGGTACGCCGTGGCAACTCGTATTTTCACGATTTACTGTCCTCCGAAAGGGTTCAACGAATCCTAATATTAGCAGGGACCGCAGTTATTCGTCAAAGGCAGCGTCGAATTGGATATCCGAGGGAGCGAAATCGAGACCTTTAGTGAAGGCACACGCTTCTTTAGCGCCATATTCACGCTCCATACCGCTGTCTTCCCATTCAATGGATAGCGGCCCGGTGTATTCAATTTCATTCAATGCGCGAATGATTTCTTCAAAATCGACTTCACCTCGACCTGGGCTACGGAAGTCCCAGCCACGGCGAGGATCTCCGAAGTTTAAGTGGCTACAGTTGATACCGGTTTTTCCATTGAGTGTTCTGATCGCATCTTTGATGTGAACATGGAAAATGCGGTCGGGAAAAGCGCGAATGAATTCGACGGGGTCGATGAATTGCCAAATCAGGTGACTGGGATCAAAATTGAAGCCAAATTCTTCTCGGTTACCGAGTGCTTCTAATGTACGTTGAGCGGTGTAAATATCAAACGCAATTTCCGTTGGATGAACTTCCAGGGCAAACTTAACGCCACATTCGCCAAAGACATCAAGGATGGGATTCCACCGCTCGGCCAATAGATCAAATCCTGCTTGGATCAGTGGTTCCGTGGCTGGCGGGAACGAGTAGATCATGTGCCAAATGCTTGAGCCTGTGAAACCGTTGACGACATCGATCCCAAACTTTTGAGCTGCTCGAGCGGTATCTTTCATTTCTTCAATGCAGCGTTCGTTAATGGCCGCACCATCTCCGTCACCCCAAATTTGGTCGGAGAGAATCAATTTGTGTCGTTCATCAATGACGTCCAGAACGCCTTGCCCGACCAAGTGGTTACTGATAGCAAAACACTGCAGGTTATGTCGTTCTAGTTGTTCGTGTTTTTGGGCACAGTAGTTTTCATCATTAAGAGCTGCTTGGACGTCGAAATGGTCGCCCCAACAGGCGAGTTCAATTCCGTCGTAACCGAACTCGGCCGTTTTTTGACACATTGTCTCGGCTGGTAGGTCAGCCCATTGGCCGGTGAAAAGAGTGACAGGACGTGTCATGGTTCGATTTCCTTAGATTGATGAATTGGAATGTATCATGCTACTGTTATTGTGTCGCTGTTTGGCGCGATGTTCAAGTCCTAGTGGCTGCTTAGGGTAATTTAGCCCGCTCGTGTGCGGCTGCGGGGTAGTTTGGGTAAAACTGTAGCCGTGCATGAACCAGTGGATTGTTGGCTGGGGGGGATTAGTTCATCAATTGTTCGAGTTGATCGACGAGTGAACTAAATTGGGCGAGTGCAGTATCGACGGGACCGGGCTGTTCCATGTCCACACCAGCACTTCGCAGTAAATCGAGGGGGTCTTGGCTGCAGCCACCTTTTAGAAATGTGTGATACTCGTTCAATTCATCAGCACCACCATCTAGCACTCGCCGACTCAACGCAATAGCCGCGGATAACCCAGTTGCGTATTTGTAGACATAGAATGCTCGATAAAAGTGTGGGATACGAAAGCACTCTAGAGGAAGGCAATCATCGATGACAAAATTTGGACCGAAGTAATCTCGCAACAACTGTCCATACACTTCTTGGAAAGTTTGCACGGTCAGCGGTTGTCCCTGTTCGGCCATTTCATGTGTAATTTGTTCAAACTCGGCAAACATCGTTTGACGAATGATGGTGCCGCGAATTGCATCAATATCTCGGTTTACCAAAAATGCTCGCTCGCGATCATCGCTGGCTTGTTGCATCATGGTTTCACTTAGTAGCTGTTCGTTAAAGGTACTGGCAACTTCAGCAACAAAAATGGTGTAGTTGTAGTATTCGAAGCTTTGAGAAGCTGAGCTGTTGAACGAATGCATTGAATGTCCCGCTTCGTGTGTTAACGTAAAGACATCGTTAAGTACCTCGGGTTTGTAGTTCATCAGGATGTATGGGTCGCCGACAAAGGAGCCCGCGCTAAATGCGCCGCTTTGTTTACCCTGATTTGGATAGCGATCACACCAGCGTCCGCGGAGGCCCACCGCAAGTGTTTCACAATACTCCGTGCCGAGGGGGGTTAGCGATTCTAAAACAAGATCGGTTGCTTGGTCCCACGATCGATTGACTTGTAAATCACTGATGATGGGAACATACGTATCATAGGCATGTAGTTGGTCGAGGCCCATGAGTCGCCGCCGTAGGTCGTAATAGCGGTATAGCGGTTCAAAATTATTACGGACGGATGCGATTAAATTGTCATACACGGTCGCTGGCACATTGTCGGGAAACATTGCCGCTGCGCGGGCACTTTCATAGCCACGGGCTCGAGCGTAATAAACATCTTTTTGAATCGAGCCACACAATGTCGCCGCGAGGGTATTTTCATGTGCCTGGAATTGGTCATAGTATTGATGAAATGCCGTTTTTCGCACAGCGCGATTGGGTGAAATCAAGAGTTGCGAGAAAGTGGCATTACCTAATTCGACTTGCTCACCTTTTTCATTTTCGACAAATCCAAATTTTAAATCAGCATCATGCAATTGGCGAAATGTTTTACTCGCGGTACCGGACATTTCAGCTTGCATCGCCAATAATTGCTCCTCAGCAGGGCTCAATGTATGATCTCGATATCGCAGAATACGTGTGAGTAGCAACTGATAATGCTGCAGACAATCGCTAGCCATGAGTGAGGACATTGAATTGGCGTCGATGGCTAACAACTCAGGTCGTATCCAACTGCCAGCTTCCGCTGCGCGAGCGGCAAGATTCTGCATCCGCGACTCGAGCGCTTGGCAGTCAGCGTCCGCTTGATTCTCGGATAGTCGCAGGAAGGCATAATAGCCAAGACGTTCCATGAGCTCTTCAGTTTCGCTGTCAAAGGCGAGCAGTTCTGCCAAGGTCGCGGCACTCTCGCTGAGCCTGCCTTTAAAGTCCGCGTATTTTTCCAAGCAATTCTCCGCCCGCTCATAATCCTCATTCCACTGCTGCACAGACTGATACAGACTGCCGAGATCCCATGTATCGTTGTTCGCGATTTCACTGCGAGCGGGCAAGGTTAACGTTGTTACTGATGCTGCTGATGATTGGGAGTCTGTCATGAGTAATAAACCGAGTGAATGTTGTTGTTGCAGAGCAACCTGATCTGCCAACTAAAGTTTGCATTGGTTAGCAATAAAAAGGAACAGGATGTGTTGTTGTGGATGTTACCGCAGTTACCACTGCCAGACACCGGAGCCCCATGATAGCCCAGCGCCGAAACCACTAAAAAGTATTTTGTCGTTTGGGCTGATCAGGCCCGCTTGATAGGCTTCGTCGAGTGCCAAGGGAATGCTAGCGGCGGACGTATTTCCGTAGCGATCAAGGTTCACAAAAACGTCGTCTTGGTTGAGACCGAGATCGGCCGCCGCCGCTTGTATAATTCGATTGTTGGCTTGGTGTAAGATTGTTAGGTCAATATCTGCCGGTTCTATTTCGGCGTAATCTAGGACTTGGTTAACTGAGTCCGACAGGGTGCGGATGGCCCATTTAAAGACACTACGTCCATCCATGGTCAGGTACTGTAATTCTTGACTCAACGATTCTGGTGTGGTTGGGCAGCGCGTACCGCCGGCTGGCATATGAAGTAGCTGAGCGCCGTTTCCATCAGCGCCGAGTGTGAAGGAATGGAAACCTTGGTCTGCTGTGCCAGGACTGATGACAACCGCACCGGCTCCGTCGCCAAAGAGTGGAAACGTTTTCATGTCCTTGGGATTCACAGTACGGCTCATCAAGTCGGCACCGATGATGAGTACTCGCTTGTAGGTTCCGCACGCGACGAACTGCATTCCAGTAATCAAAGCGTACATAAACCCAGCACAGGCTGCTCCAATATCCATCGCTGGGGCATCCGACCCGAGCATGCGTTGAACGTGACAGGCGGTTGATGGTGTGGGTTGATCGGGAGTGATTGTTGCCAGCAAGATCAGATCGATTTCGCTAATATCGATATCGCCATTTTTCAGACATCGCACCGCGGCTTCATAGGCGATATCGCTGGTGGCTTGATCGTCCGCGGCCCAGCAGCGAGCTTGAATTCCTGTTCGTTTGACAATCCAATCGGCGTCATAGCCTAATTCGGCAAGATTTTCATTGCGGACGACGTTTTCGGGAGCATAAGACCCAGTGGCTAGAATTTGGACACCTGTCAAACGACTGACTTGGCGGCTTTGAGAAGCAACCACAATGCGATCAGTTTCCGGAGGTGACGAAGGGGAATCAGGGTTTGTCATATAGTAAATAGTGTAGCAGTGTGACGAAACGGGGAAAGCAGTGGGCGGTTGATGGAATTCTAGACTAATCGATGCTGGACGTTGATCCAACTACCAGAGGTGTTAGATTCTAGTACTGCATCTGCGATAATTTGAGCATTTAGGCCATGGTCAAAGCTAGGCATAGCATCACGACCCTCGGTGATTGCGGAACAGAATTCCCAAATAAGATCATAACGAAATACATCGGCCGGTTTACCTTGGGTTACATCACGTGGGCTCCCGCTGGGTTTGAGATATTCTTCGGGGACATCGATGGCGTCTACGTCTTGTCCAGTTTTCCCGATCCAAATTTTATTGGGTTCGTGTAAATGATAGCGAACGGTTCCTGCGGAGCCATTGATTTCGGCGAGTTCGTGGCCAAAGCCATTGAAGTTATATCCTTTAGCAACGGTTGTTCCTTCCCAGACACCGACTCCACCGTTTTGGAAAACCCCGATGAGTGCCGACCAATCATCGACGTCTGACGGAGGGCAAGATTCTCCGCTGGTGGTTTCTTCACGAGAACAGAATTGTGCGACGCTGCCACAGAGCTTGTCAATTTTTCCCATTAGATCCATCGCAAAATCAATGCGATGGATTGTCATGTCAAACAAATCTCCAGCCCCAGCGGTTTTCTTGTACTGTCTCCAGCCCCAACTTGTTTCCGGCCAGTCTAGAAATCGTTGACTGCGAAAATGTCGCGGTGCTCCGATGGCACCGGAAGTCACGAGGTGGTGGATGTATCGCATGGACGGTGCGAAGCGATAGGTAAAAGCGGTCATATGCACGACGCCAGCGGCGACAGCTGCGTTTCGCATTTCATGAACTTCGTCGCCGGACAGACCCAGCGGTTTTTCGCACATGATATGTTTGCCGTGTCGAGCGGCTGCGATGGCCATATCTTTATGTGTAAAATTTGGCGTGGCAATAATGATTGCATCAATGTCAGGGTCGGCGCACAACGTTTCGTAATCGGTGGTTGTCTTTTCGATGCCCCAGTCACTCTTTCGCTGCTCAAGTAGTACTTCGTTTTCATCACAGGCAGCGACAAGTTCCGCGCGTGGATCAATCCGTATGCCGGGCACATGGTGGTAATCACTAACCGCACCAACGCCTATGATGCCAATACGGATGGGCTGTGATGCAGAGGATTCGGAGTGCACATTCATTCGCTGTTCTCAGTCACGGTGTGTTAGACGGCCTAGTAAGTTGTAAGCAGTTTAATATTTTACTTGGCTTCGATAAACGCCCTCGGATTGACTATTCGTCGGCAAAATAGCAATAAAATCTTACCTATCCCCCCAAACGAGGGTGTTCGAGGTGGGGTTACTGAATTACATTAGGTTTTTCGACATGAGAGTCTTGTAGCGGTTAGTGAGGAACACTGCATTGCTACGGATCAGGCATTATCTATTTTAACAAGCTATTATATGTGCATTCTTGCAATTCAATACAAATCGGTGCCGGAAGCGCCGATTTTGGTCGCCGCGAATAGAGATGAGTTTTATGAACGTCCAAGTACGACGCCGTCGATTCAAGCCGGTAAGCCAAGGATTCTTGGTGGCGTGGATCAACAATCCGGTGGTACTTGGTTAGGCGTTAACCAGCATGGTTTATTCGTAGCAGCGTGTAATCGCCGCAAGTTGATTCCACCAGTGGTCCCTCGTTCACGCGGTATTCTTTGCCGAGAATTGCTTCGTAGCCGATCCGCCGCGGAAGCAATCAGTGTTGTGATGGAAGAGTTATCCTCGAATCGTTATGAAGGCGTGAATTATGTCATTGCCGATGGCGAAGCAGGCTGGGTAATTCATGGCACGAATGAACCAGAAGTGGTTGCCTTAAATGAAGGCCTCAACGTCATTAGCAATCGCAATTTGAACGATCCTCGTGACGAGCGTTGTCAGCTGGCAAAACGATTATTGACTTTGCAGAAGTTGGATTCGCCGGTCAAATTCTTAGCGGTTGCCAGTAAAGTATTTGCCCGCTCTCCAAGTTCGCCGATGCGTCCGAGCATGGTCATCCGCAACAAAGATCGTGGCACGGTTAGTTCCACATTAATTGCGTTGGGATTGAAACCACGTGATGCGATTTACCAGTTTTCTTCAGGTGCACCTGACGAGAACCCATTTGAAGATTACTCACCAATGTTGCGAGATATTTTGAGTCGTGGATTGCGTGAAGCCAAATTACAAGCAGCTACTGTTTAATGCATACAGCCTACTGTAAAGAATCGCTAAAAGACATCGTTCGCGAGAAAGCGTTGGAGTTTGGCGAGTTTATACTGGCCTCAGGCAAAATCGGTAAATACTATTTGGATTGCCGAAAAGTTACACTTGATTCACAAGGCGCAAAACTGATTGCACTTGGAATTCTTGAACTGCTCGGCGATACATTGCCCGATGCCATTGGCGGAATGGCAATTGGCGCTGACCCTATTACGGCGGCGGTGTTGACGGAAGCCGCAACTCAGGACAAAGAACTACGAGGCTTTATTGTTCGCAAAGAAGCGAAGGCACACGGCAAGGGCAACCAAGTCGAAGGTCCTGTTCAAGCGGGTGACCGAGTGGTGATTGTTGAGGATGTTGTCACGACTGGTGGTAGCAGCTTAAAAGCAATCGAACACGTTGAAGCGGCCGGCTTGAAAGTCGAAGGCGTGATCGCCATTATCGATCGTCTTGAAGGTGGTCGCGAAGCTTTTGCCGCTGCCGGACATGAACTCCGCACACTCTTTACCGTGCGTGACTTTGGTATTGAAGACTAGTTCTACTGTTGAAACAGTAAACGTCTAACATTGTACAAGCACGTCTGATTTAGCGTTGGATTGTGACTTGGCTGCCAGCGCTGAGGATGCTGAAAACATCGCGCGCATCAACGGGGTTCATACCAATACTACCAGCACCTGCGGCAGGCACTTGAGCATTGGCTGCTGAGCCGTGGATGCTGATATTGCCACCGAGATCCATCCAGTGGTGTCCAAAAGGATTGGAACCATGACCACCGGGGATAATAGTGCCACCTTGAGTACTAAAAATACGATCGAGTTGCTTGTCGAGAATCGTGTAGGTTCCCACGGGTGTACTTTGACCGTTGGTTACGGCAATAGTAAATCGTCCGGCATAAAGATGTCCTACAAATAGCGTCAGCTTATTTTCCTGTAGGCTAACTTGAGCTCGAAAGGGGCCCCGTACAACCTTGATTTCTGTACCAGGTGTAACTGTTGTGTCACTTGCGATGCCGTTGATGTTCAGCAATAGTGGCACAGGGATTCGGTGGTCATGAGCGATTGTAGCGATGGTTTCATTGAGTCCGACGGCGTACACTGGCTCCATATAGTGTTTTTGAGAATAGATCACTTCGCCGGCCAAATAATCTAATACCGGTAGCAACTGCTGATGCTGGGCCGCCGAAATTTCGGGGCTCCGATAGTAAACGCTCAAGGCCAATAGTGCTTCCCGCAGATGGCCCGCTTGAATCTGTTGTTGTGCGGCGAGCCAAGCTCTAGTGAATACCGGTGTCTGAGCGTCTGTTGGGTCAAATAATGGTCCTGGCGGTTCAGGAGCGGTGAAAAATTCTGGAGGCTGGAGGCTTCCGGGGACAATCTTCTCGCTTTGATTCCAAACTTCGTCTAAGTTGACATCGGGTGCCAGCGGAAAAGCGTCATCGGTGACCGCCGCGGTTGTTGTATTGGGCGGTGTGCCAATAGTCGCCACTTCTGGTTCTGTGTCGGCTGGAATTGTAGGTGCAATGACAACGTCTGGTGTGGCTATGGGAGTCGGGATGAGTTCCGTCGCAATGGCAGGATTTTCCAAGGCGGCTGCGGCCGGTGAGGTAAACTCGCCAGCCTCGGCAGCAGCATTTTCATCAGGTGTAACGGTCAACGGAGATTCACTGTTAATCCCTTTTAGGAGTTCATTAGCGGTAACTTGTACGCCGAGATCTAATTCGAGCTCGCTTTCGCCAGTCGGGTCTGAGGCGATCAGTCCATCGTCCGGAGCGGGCGCGGTGCCTTTGTACAGTACGACATACGCACCATATAAAATGACAAGCATGAAGGTGAAGATGAATAGTGTTTTTACCTTTTGCATTTCTTCGTCCTTGGCTGATATTCCAGAACTTAGGCTAAAGCTTGGAATAGTTGCTAAAGTTAAATAAAGTTATGTCCGTCGTTTGGCGATTAGTGTGACACAATGCACTCTCTACAATCTGAACCATATTCCGAAGAAGATGATTACGATCAATGGTCCGAACCCGACGTGTGGGATGACGACGAATCGGACGTAATGCCTTGCCCTGAATGTGGCGAGCAGGTTTATGAATTTACAGATCAATGTCCTTATTGTCGTCAGTACATTTCACTGTCCACTCAAGCCACAAGTGCTTGGCAAGGCCGACCGTGGTGGTGGATCCTTTTGGCTTGCCTGGGCATTCTTGGCCTGCTCTTCACATTGTGGGGTGCGATGAGGTTTTGACGCCGGCACCGCGCACACAATACATCGCAATAGTAAGCGAAATCGGTTCTGTAGTGCTAGTGCAATAGTAGCCACGAAGTAACACGCATGGATAAGAACTAGCCGCGTAGAATTTTGCGGATAGCAGCGAGACGTTTCTGTAGTTCTTCTTCAAAACCGCGATCGACGGGACGATAATAAGTTTTCTCGACGCCGAGGTAGTCTAGATCGGCAATGCCGTCGGGATGGTTGTGGGCGTATTTATAACCATCGCCGTGTCCAAGTTGTTTAGCTCCGCCGTAATGAGCATCACGCAACTCACGGGGCACTGGAATCACTCGGCCTTGCCGGATATCGGTTCTTGCTTCGTTGATAGCAACCGTAGCGGCATTTGATTTAGGTGCACATGCTAAGTAAGCCACGGTTTGCGACAGCGTTAATTGACATTCGGGTAATCCCACCATTTCACAGGCTTGCATACAGGCAACCGCTAGCGGCAGTGCCTGAGGGTCCGCATTTCCAATATCTTCACTTGCCAAGATTACCAAACGACGGCAGATAAACCGAATGTCTTCACCACCTTCGAGCATCCTTGCTAGCCAATAAATACCAGCATCCACATCACTGCCGCGGATGCTTTTAATCAAGGCGCTGCAGATATCGTAGTGCTCATCACCAGTGGGATCATAGTGGACGGATTTTCGTTGGACGGATTCTACCGCCAGTTGTTTATCAAACGTCAACGGAAACTTGGTATTCGAGAGCACTCCGATTTCCAGGATCGAAAGTGCCCGGCGAGCATCCCCATCGGAAATGTTTGCAATATATTCACAGGCTTCATCGGTCAGTGCAACTTCATATCGCCCCAAGCCATTATAGGTATCTGCCAGAGCTCGATTAAGCAAGCATTGAATGTCGTTGACTTCCAAGGGTTCAAATTGAAAGACCGTGCTGCGGCTCATCAAGGCATTGTTGACCGCAAAGAATGGATTGGCAGTTGTCGCACCGACAAGAGTCACGACTCCATTTTCTACATCGGGCAGCAGCGCATCTTGTTGCGATTTATTGAAACGGTGGATTTCATCAATAAACAGTAGTGTGCGGTCGCCGCCGGTTTGCAATTCGTTGCGTGCGTCGTCGAGAATGACGCGGAGATCTTTGACTCCACTCGTCACAGCGCTGAGTTGACGAAAACGACTTTTTGTTTCCGCGGCTAGGAGTTGTGCGAGTGTGGTTTTGCCAGTTCCGGGTGGACCATAGAACAGGACCGACCCTAAGCGATCAGCTTGTAGCAGCCGCCGCAGCAGTTTACCTTCGCCTAAAAACTGCTTTTGCCCGACGAATTCATCGAGTGTTTTCGGTCTCATCCGCGCAGCCAAAGGCTTGACGCGATCTAGATTTGATTGCTCGGAAGCTTCAAACAGTGAACTCATGGCTCGATCCTTGGATGTAGAGCGTCTGCAAAGCAGAAAATACTTATTATCTTTCCTTAAAAAATTGTACGGAATTTTGACGAACTTGCCACTAACACCTATAGAGGAATTGTCTTTCTTTTGACAATCAACCATTTCCGAAGATTTAAGGCAGGAATATCAGATGCGACTGACACTACGAACCATGTTGGCATATTTGGACGATCTTTTAGATCCAGAAGATGCAAAGCAATTGGGACAAAAAATAACTGAGAGCGACTTCGCTAGTGATTTGGTGTATCGCACGTTGAGTTCTAAACGGCGAGTGAATTTGTCAGCGCCTAGGCTAGATGGCACTGGTATCGGCGGGGACCCCAATTCGGTAGCCGAGTATTTGGACAACACTTTGGAAGAATCAAGAATCCCGGAACTTGAAAAGATTTGCTTAGAATCGGAGATGCATTTAGGTGAGGTTGCTTCCTGTCACACCATTTTGACAAAAGTCGTTGAAGAGCCCATCGAAATCAATGATGCCTTGCGAACTCGTTTACTTCAATTGATTGACGCTCAAGAATTGGAGTCTCCGGCCGGTGCTGTCAGTGCATCCCCAATGCCGCAGGATGGTGTGTCGGCTAATACAATGGCTGATTACATGCCATCGAACACCCCTCCGCTTTGGAGAGCCTTGGTGGTGTTGACGTTTTTTGCCTTGGT
>DTSG01000588.1 GCA_012965455.1 Planctomycetaceae bacterium
CCATTGCATTGAGTCGGTAGAACGGACGATGTCGTCGTCCGAGACGTTTGAGGCGTAATACCACCATTGGGCATTGTCTCCTTACATTGGCTTCGTTCGTTCTTTTGAACTGTGGACCGTAGAGCTTGGGTTAGACCGCCTAACCCATGCCGTGCGAACCACTTCGCGAAGCGATTACTCAAGCAACATATTGTAGCAAAAACTATCCCGCGGGTCGTTTTTTGGGTTTCTGCAAAATAAACGACCCGTGGAATAGTTTATGAGTGAAGGAGCGACCAGACGAATAGGGCATAACGGGCGGCCCCATACTGCGCCCACATAAAGACAACATTAAACATATTCGTCCAAATAAGGAGGAAAAAGAGTAGGAGTCCAGCCATCTGAGCTCGTGGGTGGCTGTACCAACTAGCAACGGTGTTTGAAAGATTTGCCAGAATATTTGCGCTATTCGCGGGGAGTGGAGCGGGAAGATTCGTTCGACGCCTTCGTTTGCAACGATCCGGCGAACGGTAATTGTTTCATTCACGCCACGACCTTTGCGGCCGATGAGTACGCCTTGGAAAATTTGAACGCGTTCTTTTTCACCTTCAACGATTGTGTAATGCACGTTGATAGTGTCACCGACGCTAAAGTCTGGGAAGAAATCATCTGCGCGTAATTGGTCAGCGGTTACTGATTCGACTATTTGTTGTTGGCCCATGGTGGGACTTCCTTTCGTGTGTTCCGACTTGGAAAACTTCCGGGGGTCGGTGGTGACTTGAGACAACGCTCAGGGGTCAACTTCCTCATCGTCAAGCAAATCTGGACGACGCGATTTGGTACGCGAAACCATTTGCTCTTCTCGCCACTTATCGACCGCAGCGTGGTCGCCACTAAGTAGCACTTCTGGCACTTCCTTTTCATTCCATACACGGGGACGTGTGTAATGTGGGCAGTCGAGGAGGCGTTTGCCTTCGCTGTCCCTTTCGGAAAAGGAATCTTGGTCAGCAGAATCAGCATGACCAAGTACGCCGGGGAGAAGCCGCACAACTGCATCAACAAGAAGCAGGGCAGGGATTTCTCCGCCACTGAGTACGTAGTCTCCGGTACTCAGTTCGAGGGGGTCGAGTGTTTCAATAACACGTTCGTCGATCCCTTCGTAGTGGCCGGCGATCAGAAGCAAGTTCTTTTCGGCGGCTAGTTGCTCGACGCGCTCTTGTTTCAAGACTTCGCCTTGTGGGGTGAAGTGAATTCGAACGGGTGAACATTCGGGGTTTTCGGGGGTATTTAATTGTCGCTCAACCTCTTGCACTGCGTCGTGCAATGGCTGGCACATCATCACCATTCCAGGCCCACCGCCGTACGGGCGGTCATCAACCTTTCGGTGTTTATT
The DNA here is from genome assembly GCA_012965455.1 of Planctomycetaceae bacterium. Taxonomy (GTDB): domain Bacteria; phylum Planctomycetota; class Planctomycetia; order Pirellulales; family Pirellulaceae; genus UBA721. Next base: position 1,373 of record DTSG01000588.1, read on the forward strand.
GTCGGCCCAATTGCGAATGTCGTGAACATGTATCTCGACTTGTCCGCCATCCTGTGCTCGCTTGACGATGCTTGTTGCAAGTGTCGCTTCAAGCATCTCTGGAAAGAGTGTAAGAATGTCGATTCGCACATGATCCTCCGTGTGGACCTATGTTGTTAGCCCAGTTTCTTTCCAGGAGTAGGATCGATATCTGCTCGTTTGAGTAAAGTCTTGACTGTTCGCGATGGTTGTGCACCTACGCTAAGCCAATAATCGATACGGTCTGGTTTGAAACTGAGTTGTTTATCTTCAGGTGCAAGTGGATCGAACCAACCAAGTTCTTCAATCACTCGGCCGTCGCGT
>DTSG01000589.1 GCA_012965455.1 Planctomycetaceae bacterium
TCCGTTATTCTGTTTTGGCTCTCGGGCGGGCCCAGTCAAATCGACATGTGGGACCCTAAGCCAAACGCACCTGTCGAAATCCGCAGTCCCTTTGAAACAATATCGACGAGTGTTCCTGGAATACAGTTCACTGAATGTCTGCCGCTGCAAGCCTCGATCGCCCACAAGATGTCAATATTGCGCGGCGTCGATTGTTCGGCGAGTAACCATACGCCAATCACAATGCAGGCGGGTAATCCACTTGCGCGGCGAACCAATGACGGCAAAGACGGTGCTGGGTATCCCTCGATGGGTTCGATTGTTGCCAAGTTCAAGGGTGCCAACGATCCAGTCATGCCAGCCTTTGTCGGATTGGCAAACAGTTGGGTATCCGACGTCTGGGGAGCTGGCCACCTGGGTTCCAGATTCGACCCAGTCAAGGGCTTGGAATTGGCCAATAAATTTAGATTGCCAACTGGGATTAATGTGGACCGATTGGAAAACCGGCAAGCGTTGCAACAGCAATTTAATGCAGCGCGTAAAGCGTTGGACGGTAACCAGACAATTGATCAGTACGATCGCAATACGCAACGAGCGTTCGAAATGGTGCTGTCGGGAAAAGTTGAAAAGGCGTTTGACCTGAGCCAAGAAGATGACTCGTTACGCGACGAATACGGACGAATCAGCGTAGGTGAAAAGGCCTTGCTTGCGCGCCGATTGGTTCAGTCAGGTGTGTCTTTTGTACTCGTCAGCGGTGCCTGGGGGTATTTCGATCATCACGGTGATAATGTTCGGTGGGGTGGTATTGTGAAAGGGCTCAAGCCCTTATTGCCTCGGGTCGACAGAGCCTACTATGCCCTCGTGAACGACCTTGAACAGCGTGGAATGCTTGACGATACACTCGTCATGATGATGGGCGAATTTGGTCGTTCGCCAAAAATTAATACGCAAGCCGGTCGCGACCACTGGGTACCCGTGATGTCGATGATTATGTCGGGCGGCGGCATGCAAACCGGGCAAGTCATCGGTAGCTCAGATCAAGTTGGAGGTGAAATTCGTTCCGGAAAAGTTCGTCCGCAAGACCTCGCTGCTACTACGTTTAGACATCTCGGAATTGATCTCGAGTCAAGCTGGATCACCGCTCAAGGTCGGCCGGTTCCAATTATTCAAGAAGGTGGATGTCCGATAGCGGAATTGGGTTGAATCCTAGGCGCGCGTCAATCCCGCCGCCCAGGTGTCGACGCCGGGTGAATAATGGATCATGTCTGGGGATTTGTTATGCAGGCCGTAGGGTTTGAGCAAATCGTGACAACGTAAGTCGGTGGTGACCGTTTGTATTGGCCACGGTGGATGCGTTACTTCGCCCAACATAACGTCCAACTTCTTGTTGGTGCTGTATAGTCCGTAGCGTTCGCTGCTCCAGGCTATGAAGTCGCTGGGTGTCGAGTTGGTGTCACTGCCTGCGGGAACGGGTTGATACGATACATCAAACTCAAGTGTTCCATCGCTGTGGTTACTTTGATAGTGCGTAGAAGAATCGCTACCGACGACATATTTGATATTGCGTTTGCGATAGGGGAGATGAAACGAGTGCTTGCCGATTGTGCGAGTGAACCACTCAGGGGTATCCAGAGAAAGAAAGAACACTCCGCTGTTGTCGCCTCGGGTAACATACGTGCGGACGTTCAACTCGGGAAATGAACGCATGCTAGGTATGTAGGGCAGCCATTT
>DTSG01000590.1 GCA_012965455.1 Planctomycetaceae bacterium
ACTACAGACAAATCGTAGCGGATGAAGAACTGTGGATATCTCAAAACGCTGATGTCGAAGCGCTCTTTCAAGCAAAGTATTATGCTAGCAGCGATGCCCAATTTACATTGAGTAACTACGCCGGCGACAAACCAGTCATAAACATCGACGTCAACTATGCAGAAGTAGTGGTGTTCATTGCGATTGCACTCTTGTTATTGGCCTCCATCTGCCTTTACTTTCTCCGACGATTCCTAAAAAAACTCGCGTCTCGACCGACCAATAAAGTCTAATAAACTCCCACCTCATGAATCTATCTGGACGTAAAAACTGCAATCGACCTATACTACGGTGCTCGTAGAAGCAACAAATTCCTAGAACAACGTACTAACAATATCAGTTACTATTGGATGTCTTAACAAATATCCAAACTGCGGAGTTTCTCTATGAAACGGCATTACAGTCCCCCAGCGCTGACCCTGTTTTTTTCCTCCATCAGCATGGTCGGTAGTATCATCCTGCCCAACATTGCTCTGGGACAAACCATCCGTCCTGATGATGAAACGCAATCAGTATTAGTCGACGAAACGACTCCGTCAACAAGTACCACCGCCGCTGCTGACAAAAACACTGACGAAACAAATGATAATACCACGACGACTTCCTTCGTATTCCAAGGTAGTCGTTTTCAAGGTGTCATGCCTGGCGTCACTCCCAATTCAAAAATCGTTGAGCTCTTAGGGGAGCCGCGAGCTAAAATTGAAACGGGCGGGCGGGTTGTCAATGTATATGCAATTGAACCGTACGACCGAGTGGGAATTGTGCTGCGAGGGGATGTCGCGGACTCGATTCACCTACACTACAAACAACCGCTGAACCTCAAGCAAGCTGCCTCTGAATTAGGACTTGACCCTGCCACAGCGGTTACTCAAACCACAGCCGCAGCCCACGAGTTTTTACTGACGTGGCCCGATGAAGGAATATCGCTGCACTTCCAACGTAGCGCCGGTGTTGACGTAGTTTCCCGTGTGGCCTTCACAACAGCGCAGCCTGACGCGTTTTTATTGCGCGGGCTCAATCGGCAGTGGCGCGATTACAACGGAGCATTGCATGATGCCCGTGCGGTACAAAGTCTAGATCCCCGTCGTGAAGAAGCTTATCGACTTGAAGCGCAAGTCGCCTTACGAATGGGACAAACAGCCGTTGCAAGAAAAGCGATCGCGGAAGCACTCGCCGTAACCTCTGCGACGATCGATCTGCTGTTACTGCAGGTTCAAGTCACTTCTGCTGCCAACGAACTCGACGGATTGATGCGGCGAATTCGAGCAATCCGTAATGACGTTCAACTCCCTGCACTCACGCGCGCTAAAGCAGCTTTTGCGATGGGCCAAATCAATACCAAACTATCATCACCAAATTACAAACAAGCGTTTAGTTTTCACAGTGAAGCGAACCAACGAGCACGAGAACTTTTGAAAAGCTCGGAATTAGCAGAACAGTTCGGTGCATTGGAGTTAATGGTCAACGCCCATCTGGCGATTGCTCACGACATTGCCTTTGGCGAGTACACCGCCGAAGAGAAGAACAGAGCTGTTCCAAAATGGATCGAGCTCAGTTGGAAATTTACCGCACACCTCTTAGCAAACAATTACCACGATCAAGCATTAGGCCTCGACGTCTGCCGTTCTTCTTTGGACTTGCTGAAGAAACTGGGCAAAAGCGTGCCACTGGAAGTATGGGAAGAACGGATTACCCAGCAGGCCGCTAGTGTTTTACAACTCAAAGGTACCTCCATCGAGTTTCTGGACCACATGCGGTGGCAACATGCAATGGCACTGTCTCACGCCACAATCATTGCCCGTCAAGGTAAAGACGGGAACCGTGTTCAGCAACTCGGTCTAGCTGCCTACCAGTTATTTAGAGGACCATTAACCGCGACGACCAAAACCGACCACTGGGATTCGACCCCCACCAAAGCAGCCATGATCGGACTTTGCTATACGCTCGGTTCAGTCGAAGCAATCGACAATCTAGATCATGTCAAGGCGATTCAATGGTACGGCCAGGCTCTGCAATATCTCGATACCCCAAATATTCAACAGTTTGCAGCAGAGCATGCGACCAAACAATCAATCGGTTTGGGTTGGCACGGTGAACGTCTCGTAAGTATGGGGCTGTCCTATTGGTCAACGGGAAATAAAACCCAGGGACTGCGATTGACGCAGCAGGGAATCGCTTGGATTGAAACAGCCGTCCGTGACCATGGCTTTCCCAATCATCATCTGAAAATTCCCTACAGCAATCTAGCGGTGATGACCAAGTCATTAGAGCAGCGGCAAGACATCCAAAATATCGCCAACGGCGACGATAATTCCAAGCAACGCTAACGTCAATTCGCGACCGCTCTGGTACGATAGCCACTATGAGACTCTTTAGCTTTCTATTGCTGGTGTTCGTTTTTACGACCCTCACTGAACTTTACTTATTAATAGAAGTCAGCAATGAAATAGGATGGCTCAACACCATTGCTTGGACAATACTAACGGGTGTGACGGGTAGCTGGTTAGCTCGACACGAAGGCTATCGAACACTGGCAACCATCCGTGGCGAAATGTCCCAAATGCGAATGCCAACGGACGCTCTGTTGGATGCTGGTTTGATCCTGTTTTCCGGCGGCTTATTAATCACTCCTGGGTTCTTAACCGATGCCGTAGGGTTTAGTTTACTCATACCGTTCACTCGGGCTGGATATCGCAAACTGTTAGCTAAGTGGGTCAAGTCTAAGTTCCGTTTTGAGAATTTCCAAGCACAAGCCGGATTTCCAAACAGCCACTCCGCGCAACAGCAGTGGGACAACGTGGTCGATGGTGAAGTTCTACCGGCCGATTCCACGAGCGATGAATATGATATTATCGATGTCGAAATCGACGATGAATAATCGCAGCAGCCAGTCGCTAACGAATACGGATAGGCATAGATAATCGTGAACTCACAAACAACGTTCACTCAAGTGACTCCCTCAGGCCGAGCAGCGATCGCCACCATCGTCGTGAGTGGGCCTAATGCCATCAACGTCGTTACTAATTTTTTTGAATCCGCCTCAAAAAAAGTCCTCGCGGAGGTGCCTGTTAACAAAATTCTGTTTGGCAAGTGGCAGGCTCCTCTCACAGTTGCCGAAGATTTGGTCGTCTGCCTACGTGAAATCGACGTAGTTGAAATACACTGTCACGGCGGCACGGCAGCATCTGAATCTATCTCCGCATGTCTTCAATCTCGCGGTTGCGTTGAAACATCTTGGCAGCAACAATCGTCGAATCACTGCGATGGTTCAGCGTATTGTCAGGACGTTTGGAAATTAGTTCCGTTAACAACGACTAGGGCTGCAACTCAAATCGCGCTACGGCATGCAACAGGAGAAATCGATCGCCTGCTTGCGGATGTGCGGCACCAGATAAGCAACGGCGAAATAGCTTCAGCGGCTGAACTGCTAAAGCCCTACATTGGTACCTATGAACTAGGCCGACACATTATCGATCCCTTTGTTGTCGTGATTGCTGGCAGGCCCAATGCGGGTAAAAGTAGCCTGCTCAATACAATGACTGGCGTTGATCGCTCAATCGTCAATCAACAGGCAGGCACAACGCGAGATGTACTGCAGTACAAAACCATGATCGGCGGCTGGGGTATCTCGTTTTGGGACACCGCCGGAATACGCGCCGACGCTCAGGCACTTGAGCAACTGGGTATCGCTAAAGCCGAGCAAGCTGTAGCCACAGCCGACCTCGTGATTTGGGTGCACGATGTGACTGAAAATTGGCAATCCCAAGTTGAGCAAGTCGAACGAGAACTAGACGACATTAATTATTTGGTTGTGATCAATAAAACGGATATCCACCCAGCCGGAGATGACTTACCCCCGCATATTGCTGTATCCGCTGTAACTGGTGAGGGGATAGATGAGTTGTCGGAGAAAATCGTTGAGCGATTGATTGGCGATTGCGCGGATCATCAATCTCGACCAATGCTGTTAACCAAGTCGATGGACGATTCATTTAAGCAATGGTTTGACCAACTTAAGGCAAATGAAATCCCCAACGATTTATCACCGCTAGACGCAGCAGATCATTCTTAATCCAAAACATTCTGTGCGACGTGAATAATCCCACGTAAACAGAGATGGTCCATTGTAGAAACATCGAATGGCAAGTTTGACACCAGATCAGAATCAGCACCATCGACGATTAAATGTGCTCCTGGGCCTAGAATTTTTTGCTGTTGCTTAACCACTGCTTCGATTGCTCCGATAAGTCCCCACACTAATCCACCCTTAATTGCATCCTGTGTGCAGGTTCCAATGGCCTGTGGCAGTCCTTGTAGATCAGAAATATTAACTTCAACCTCAGGTAGTCGATCGGTGTAATTCGCTAATGCAATCGAACTTAGGTAAATACCCGGCATAATAACTCCACCTAAAAACGCACCCTCAGCCGTCACTGCGTCAATGGTCACCGCGGTGCCAATGTCCACCACGACCACGGGAAATGGATTCTCGCGAGCGCCCATTGCACCAAGGGCTGATAAGAGTCGGTCAACACCAACCTGATCCACATCCACTGCTGAAAAATCCAGCGGTAGATGTTGGTGATTTAATATCGTTCGTTTTATGGGTGTTGTCTGACTATCTAGCCATTGTACAACACAATCTAAACAGGACTGGTTGACGCTTGCTAAGAACCACTGAGTTTCAACTGGGCAGGAGCCCAAGAAATCCAGCCACTGCGCATTACCAATATCTTCAGATTTGAATGTTACGACCGGAGTGTCATGGAGATCTAGTGGGGTTAGTACGTCCGTCAGCACAGCAGCTTTGATAAAGCTGTTTCCAATATCAACGGCAACGACACTCTGACCCATCTTGACCAACCTAGCCTTCCTGAAATGTTTGAGATTCCTTGATCGTATCGGCGATGCGGTTTGTCAACTCATTGAGTCCTTGTCCGGTAACTGCTGAAATCAGCAGCACGTTTTGCTCGAGCTCGGATTGCAACTGTTGTTGCAACTCCTCAGCCCCCGGCAGTTCTGCTTTGGTAACAACAACGATCATCGGACGTTGGCCAAGTTGTTCGTTATATGCAACAAGTTCTTGTTGGATCGAGCGAAAATTTGCAAGTGGATCTGTACCGTCCATCGGATCAGGCTCGACAAGATGTACCAAAATACCTGCTCGTTCGATATGCTTGAGAAACTCATGTCCCAGTCCAACACCTTGTGCGGCACCTTCAATCAAACCGGGGATATCTGCCATTACGAATGACCGTTCCCAATCGAGAATAACTTGTCCGAGATTTGGTTTTTTCGTGGTAAAGGGATAGTCGGCGATTTCAGGTTGAGCTTTGGTAATCCGACTAAGCAGCGTGCTCTTACCAGCGTTAGGTTTTCCAACGAGTCCTACGTCAGCGATGACTTTTAGTTCCAAGGTAACCCTTCGCTTTTCGCCGTCGCCACCGGGAGTCGATTTACGCGGAGCCTGATGGACTGACGATTTAAACCGCGTGTTACCTTTGCCTCCATAGCCACCTTTAGCAATGACACAGCGATCGCCTTCGTTCACGAGATCCTTGATAACGTAATCATCATTAGCGTCAAGGATGATTGTCCCCGGCGGAACTAGAATCGTGATTCCTTCCCCATCACGGCCTCGTTTATTTTTACTACTGCCGTGCTTTCCGCGTCCCGCTTTCCATAATTTGCGGTGGGCAAAAGCCGTCAAGCTGTTGACGCCTTCCTGGGCAACGATTTCGATGTCGCCTCCATGTCCACCGTCGCCACCGTCGGGACCACCGCGTGGTATATATTTTTCTCGACGAAAACTAACGCAGCCGTCACCACCTGCCCCAGCGATCAATTCAATTGTAACTTGGTCAACGAACACTGTTCTCTTGATCTCCCAACGGATTCTCTGACTTGTAACAAACCGCCATAAAAAAAGGATATCCCCTATTTGTGGAGGACATCCCATGTTTTATGAAGTCTGTGCCAACGTTGCAGGGGCTTAATTATCCGCTGCAACGACATTAATACGACGACCTTTGCGGTCGAACATAACAACGCCTTCGGTCAGTGCAAACAAAGTAAAGTCTCTGCCTTGTCCTACGTTGCGTCCAGGGTGGAACTTATTGCCCACCTGTCGCACGAGGATATTCCCAGCGATGACTCGTTCTCCACCAAACTTTTTCACTCCCCGTCGCTGTGCGTTGGAATCGCGACCATTACGACTGGAGCCTTGTCCCTTTTTATGAGCCATTATTGCTGCCCTAAAACTAATGCTGTGTTTGTTTATTGTGTCTACTGAAACTGCGAACTTCATTTTTATACCGATTCGCGATTATCGGCAA
>DTSG01000591.1 GCA_012965455.1 Planctomycetaceae bacterium
AAGGGAAGTTTTAAATGCCCATCGCCATTTTCGATAGCATGGATAATGGCGTCAGTGTCATCAGTAACGCCATCACCAACTGCCCCAAAGTACTGAATGTTGCTCATTAGATTAAAACTAAAATGGGTGTTGTTCTAGTGTCGTCTCGCTGGAACGATGTTCACGATGTCTATTAGAAAAGCTCGCAAATCGTTTGTTGCCTAAACCATTATCCCCGCGACGACTTGAGATTTCAACTAGGGGGGCGAGGATGACTAGGAGTGGGGTGAATCGTGGGCAAATAGCGTTTAATTCATTTCATCGAAGCTCTCGAGGCTGTCGATGAGTGAATCTAGCGGGTCGTGAGCTTGCCCTGGTGTTGCTGTTTGCCGACGTTGCATGCTGATTTCAACAAATTCCAAATCGTTGTCGTTGGTGATTTCAACGGGGGCGCGTCCGGCCAGCATCAATTGCTCGTCGCGTTCGCGGGCTGCGGTATCTTGAGCATCCGGTGCTCCAAAGAGTAATGACAGATCAATTTTCAGGCCCCCCGCGTCTACGGCGCCGCCGGCGATCGCCGGTGATTTGTGTTGTGGGAAAACGATAGCGTTTTCAGGGCAGACTCGACTACACGCCGGGCAGCCTTTACGACAATTGTCAGCCGCTTCCACTAATATCGTGTCCAGACGATCAACACCATAAACTCCGAATAAACAGAAATCGATACACTCCATGCAATTAGTACAGCGGCTATAGTCAATCACGGGGTACCATCGACGCGAACTGGAATCTTCGATTTGCGTTACGCCAGATTGACCCAGAATGGGCAGGGTTCCATCACCCTGTAGTGCCGTGTCATTAGTTGGTTCGAGGAATCGTTGTAAGCTAGCTTCGTTGGGCTTCCCCTTGATCCACTGTGTTAGTGATTCATCTCGAGGCAGTTCGGCAATGCGTAATACTTCATTTACGAAATCTTCAGGCGTGTTGCTTGCCGGAAATGAGAGGCTGAAAATTTTACGGTTGGGGATGTCTAGAGACGCAACCACACGCTCTTTTTCATCTTCATCTTCCAACTCCATTTCCGCATCTTCGTCGTCGGTCTCGATGATGAGTTCGATTTCACCAACCTGTCCGGAAATTTTGTTGCGGTTCAATATCCAGTGCGTACTGCGATCATAGAGCCATGTGATAATAACGAAATCACCACTTATGTCTTGTAACGTCGTTAACGATTGGTTAGCGGGCGTTAAATCATAAAGGTTGGGGATGCGAATGACATCGAGTTGTTGATGCTGTGCCAGTTGTTCCGAGACAAGTGTCTCCAGTTCCCTTTTGATCGGGTTACGACTTTGGCCTTGAGATATAAAAACTGGCAGGCGTTGCATTTTGCGGTCACGGATGAAGAATTAAAAGACTGCGAATTGGTTATGTGTAGTTTAACCCAGAAAACGCTGCTGTGGTGAACATTCTGGACGTTCAACGGAGACCCCGCGAAAAAAATCACACATTGCCCAAGGCCTAGTTGAGTTGGCCTTTGATGGTTTGCTGGGTTATTTTCCAGACTTGTTCTAAGTGTTCGAGATATTGCTTTGCGGACATTAGAGTTTCGTGCTCAAGGGGATCGCAGTGGATATCAAAGAGCCATCCGCCACCATACTTATCGACATTGATGCCCGATGGATCGGCGAGCAATTGAGGATTGAATTGCGTTAATTTACCGCCTAACGGTACGTATAACGAACTCTCAGCTTTTTTGCTTTCAACGGTTCCCATTTCTTGACGAGCGGCTACTTGTGCCGGCGCGTCAAAATACCAATCGAGAAAATATACATCCTGCAACAACCTGACAGCGTAGGCGGCAAAGCCAAACCGAGTTACGACTGGCTGGGTGGATTCTAATTGCAGCGCCCACATGTGATTTTTGGCATAGAGGCGGTCGGTGGGGAATTCCGCTGCGAATTCCCCCATCATAAAAGTCAAAGATTCCATTAGGTGTAACGGACTCCCTGGTGCTCTTCTTCGAAAAAGATGGGTAGCAGTGCATCGGCGTGCAGGAAGCCTTTACGAGTTAATTCAATGCGGTCGCCCTGAATGGTCAGCATTTGATCATCAACGTGTTGTTGCCACTGTTGCTGCCAGTGTTCAACAATATGAACACCGTATTTTGTTTCAAAGTAACTGATGTCCAAGTAACCACGTTTCAGCTGTAGAATCATTTCGCGAATGAGGTTTTGATTTTTTGTCGGTCGCATCGCCCGCCCCAGCGGCAGCTCCTTTCGTTCCAGCAAAGCGGAAATGTAATCATCCCATTCCGGTAGGTTCTGGTAGTGGACGCCGGCGACATGCCCAAAGCTGGCGATGCCGGTAGCTAATAAATCAGATCCAGACCACAGATTGTCGCGATAGCTAAAACTGACTTTTTCCGGATCCTTGATGAGTGTATAGGCACTGGAGATGTGATATCCGACTGCCAGCAATTCATCAAACGCATAATCAAGCCACGCTCGTTTGGTTTCCCAGTCAGCCACGGGTGTTTCAATCTTGTTTCCTAAAATATCATTGGAATAAACAGTATTATAGGGCAATTCCATTTGGTAGATCGTGACACTTTCTGGGTCGAGTTCGATCGTCTTGCGAATATTTTCTTTCCAGTTGTCCCACGTCTCTCCGACCATTCCGGAGATGAGGTCGATGTTGACGTTATAGAAATCGGCCGCGGTAATCCAATCCCACGATTTATAGACTTCGCCGGATAGATGCGCCCGTCCGTTTTCGCTTAAGATATCATCGCTAAAATTTTCAATACCTAAACTGAGTCGCGAGATGCCGAGTTCTTTCAGCGTTTTGATTTTGGTTTCTGACAAGGTGCCAGGTTCACATTCAAAGGTAACTTCTTCGGCAGCAGACCAATCAATGTTCTCACGTAAGCGATCGACCAAACTGGTGAGTTGTTTCGGGCTTAAGTAGGACGGAGTGCCGCCACCAAAATAAACAAAACGAAAAGGGCGGTCACCCATGATGGGTTGCTGAGATACCAATTCAATTTCTTGCGACAAGGCGGAAACGTACGTTTCAATATCACTAGCCTTGTTGTCGGTAAACACTTTGAAGTAACAAAACTTACAGCGTTTTCTACAAAATGGTATGTGCAGGTAGAGGCCCAACGGGGAATCGTTGGGAGCGGATGCAAAGGCGGTCTTAATCTCGCCTAGCTCATCGCTTGACCATTGGGAGAAGGGAGGATAGTTGGAGATGAAATAACTGCCAACGGTTGTTTCGGTGGATTCGGTCATAGTTTTTGTTGATACCTATTTGACGCTAGGTACTGCGAGTGGTTCACAAACAGTTTGCTAGTCATGTGTTTGTACTGAGTGTATTAGAAACGCAGGGACTGGAAAACTTTAGGAGGAGATCATTTCTCCCCAAAACAGTATACCTTACCATCTCCGCTAGCGATAACGAGGCGTTGTTCGGCGATCGCAGGAGCAGCCGTGAAATCACCGCCCGCTTCGTATTGCCAAACGCGCTTCCCTGTTTTTAGATTAAACGCGTGGATACGCCCGTCGGAACTTCCCACAAATACTCGGTTGCCGACAATTACGGGTGATGCATCGACACGACCATTCGCTTTGAATTGCCACAGTTCCTTGCCCGTCTTGGTGTTAAAAGCTTGTACCAATCGGTTGCGACCGCCGATGACCAAAATATCATCTTTTAGGGCGACACTGCTGCGGTAAGGCATCGCAGATTCTTCGCTTGTGTAGTGCCAATTGACTTCAGCTTTTCTCCAATTGATTGAGTAGATGGAGGCCCCTTCGGTTCCGAAGAAGACATGATCGCCTACGACTGCCGGGGTTGAACCAGTAGGCCCATCGAGTTCGACAGTAGATATCTTTTCGCCTTTTGCCAAGTCGATGATGTGTAGCTTAGCATCGCAACCAGCAACAAATGTGCGGTCGCCAACGACAGTCGGTGAACAACGAATCTGATCAGCGAGCTCATGCTTCCAAGTGAGTTTTCCAGACGTGGCATTGATGCAGTACAGCGTGGCATCTTGGGAACCTACGAGCACGTTGTCTTTGTAGAAATTTGCGGATGAGCTGACTTCGGCACCGGTTTCATATTTCCACACAAGTGAGCCATCTTTGGTGTTGAAGCAGTAAAAGACACCGTCGTAGTCACCGAGGTAAATGTTGCCATTTAAGTAGGCGGGAGATGAAACAAATCCACTTTCAATAGTGGTTTGCCAATGGACTTGACCCGTGGTTAGGTTCAGTGCTACCAAAGTACCGTCGAGGTCACCGATATAGACGACGCTATTGACGATTGCCGCAGTCACTTCAAACGCACCTTCAGGTACCTCGTACTTCCATAACAGTACAGGTTTTTTTGGGAGCGTGGTGTTAGCCACACCCTGCGAGAGTGCATTGCCACGAAAATACGTCCAGCGATCCGTTGCGGCGGACGGCTTAGCTACTTTTGGATTCGCTTGTTGGTTTGGGGCAACGGTTGCAACGAGCACCTGGGGCGGCAGTTGTTTTATTTGTTCCCTTGGTGTTTTTGATGTTGGGGTTGAGGTTGGCTGAGGTGATTCTGCAGGAGTCGAAAACAACTGCGAACTGAGCAGCAGGGCTACCGCACAAATTCCGGTAATCGTAATTTTATTATTGATAGTCATGTAGCTAATTCCGTCCTTCAATGTTATCAGGATGCAAGAATTCCGGACACTGTAGGCTGTTATCTAGCCGTACTGTTACGGCTGGCGCAACACAGTTATATAACAGCTCAAAAGGCTTGTTGGTACAGAGTAAGCAAGTCTTCTACTTCTACTGTACGGGGGTTAAACCGTGCTGTCCACTGTTTTGCTGCATCCGCAGCGAGCATGGGTAGTTGGTCAGCGTTGACTCCTTGGGGTTCGAGCCGCGTTGCGAGTCCCGCGTGTTGCGTGATTTCTGTAATAAATGCGGCGAGGGCCTCGGAATCGTCTCCGGAAACAGCATCTGTGGCTGAGGCTAGTTGGCAGTATTGAGATTCCATCGACTGCGCGTTAAATCGAATGACATGGGGTAACATACTTGCGACGGCTTGCCCATGGACAACATTAAAATGGGCAGTCAGTGGGTTTGCCAGTGCATGAGCGGCTCCGAGCATCGAGTTTTCGATAGCAAGTCCTGCTAGGCAAGCCCCTAGTTGCATCGCCGAGCGTGCTTCTATATCGTTCGGGGTATCAATGACTTTGATGAAGTTTACTGATAATAGTTCCCAGGCGCGGCGACTATAATCCATCGACAATTCCGTGCGTTTTGTGGTGACATAAGTTTCTAGCGCATGTGCGAGGGCATCGATGCCGGTCAGGGCTGTGACCTGCGCTGGTTGAGTGAGCGTAAGTTCTGGGTCGAGGATGGCAAGTTTGCAAGTTGCTTTCTTGTCACCGCAGGCCATTTTGGAGTGAGTTTTAGCATCGGAGATTAGTGCAAATGACTGAGTTTCGCTACCCGTTCCAGCGGTCGTGGGAACAGCAATCATTGGCAACATCGGCTCAGTCGCTTTTCCAATTCCCCAGTAGTCTTGCATTTGACCACCGCCGCAATACAGGAAGTTGATTCCTTTGGCACAATCCATTGAACTACCACCACCAAGACCAATAAGTAAATCGGGCTGGAATTCTTTGGCAATCTCGACGCCTCGTTGAACATCATCCGTCGAAGGATTTTCGTGCACATCGGTAAATAGCTGAGTTTGAATTCCCGCTTGTTGTAGATAATGGATGGCTCGTTGCGGGTGTCCAGTGGCGACAATTCCAGGATCACTGACAATCAACGCTCGGCAACAACTCCACGAGCTCGCATAGGCACCGATCTGATCGAGCGTGCCAGGTTCATGCAAGATGAGGGTTGAGCAATTCAGATCGAGCAATGTCATAATATTGAGGACTTTCGAGACGACTTTGATGTTCGGCTGGAGATACTTCCCGTGGGTGAACACATAATGCGTCGTTGGTATCGTTGGTATGCGTTAGCCGAGCAATTCTTCGGGAACTTGGAATGCTCGATTACGATACAAGAAATCAATAATATTGCCTTCGTGCGGTTGTAGCCAATTCAATTTGGTGGTTGCAATGGGGCCAATGTTCAGACGGTCGATATGTGTGGCATTCATGGTTTGCTGAATGAGATCTTCATCGTTCGTAATGACGGTGCCAACGAGCGTTTCACCTATGCTGGAGAGCATTTTATCCTGTTCACATTTAACGACTGTCGAGAAGGGGAACATATACTCTTTTTTCGCGATTTCGTTTTCAGGGCTTTCACAGTGAACAATGACTGGCCGCAGGTAGCCGCAAAGTTCTTTCTCGATTAATCGAGCACCATAGGGTTCGGTGCAATGGGTGACGCCATCTTCCGCAAAATCAGCTTCGATCATTTCCCAGATTGAGTTCGCCATGCCGGGTATCGTGAAGGCCGCTAGTCCAGCTTCGGGGTCTTGTGGCGGCAACGCTTCAATGGGGCCGAGTCGCTCAGCGATAGCGGCAGCGATTTCTTCGGTATGGCGTGATGCCCATATGCCAGAGCAATTGATACATCCGCGACCACTGTTGACGTAGATACTTTCAACGATCAGATCGATATATTCTTCCCAGTTATCGATGCAATCGTCGCCGATAAGAATTTTGGAGAACCCTGGTCCGTGGGCTTGGACTTTAGGGTTCCCTTTATAGTTGTTAACGGTTGCCGTCCCGCCAAAAATCATGGCACGGTCACAGGCGCCTAATACGGCTGCACCAGCTTCAATGCCACCGGGATACACGCACCAGACTTCGCGGGGAATCCCAGCAGCTTCGTAGGCGGCCAACATGCGGTAGGGTGTCCATGGTTCTTGAGGTCCTGGTTTTAATACCAACCCCATTTGCAAGGGAACAACGGGTAACCAAAGTGTATGGACACCTGGCGAGTTAGATGGCAGGACGGCACCGAGGACCGCAGTTTGAGCTTGATAACTGATAGGGATTCCACGGTCTTCTTTACCCCAGCCGTTGGATAGGATATCTAGCGGAAGCCCGCGAGTCAGTGCATCGAGAATGCGATCCATGTTGTTGAGTACAAATGCGTTCTTAGACATACCCAGTTCAACCATGTGTTCGGGCAATCCGGTTGAAGCTGATTGCTGATGAATGAAATCCTGAGGAGATTGTTCACCGTCGCCTAGCGGGAGTGTGGCGTCGACGAAGAACTCGCCAGCCTTACCCACCATTTCAATGAGTTGTGCGATGGAGAATTGCTTGAGGATCTCACGGGCTTTGCTAGCCTTGCGGAGATCTCGTTGAATAATTCCGCCATTGGCTTGGCTGACATTGGCAATGGCTTCACCGGTTGCGAAGTGTAAGACTTCTTGCTTGTCCAGTGAATCGTATTCTTCTCCCCAACGGATTACGGGAATATTGAGCACGGGAATCTCCTTGTTATGGTTTTAGTACGCGTTGTGCTGTTTGGTTATGTAGGGTTGTTTAGCGGGTCAACTGATAAGAACGAAGTAAGCTTAGTACACGCCGACTGTGGTGCTCGTAGCGAATACGTGATAGGGTCGCACGCCCGAGACGCCATCCCAGGGAAATGTTTCAAATGGTTTTTCTCGTTCGCCTTCATCTCTTTCAAGGAAACCGGGAATGAAGAGTTCTTGGGTTAATGTTGTCAGTTTGACGCGACCTGTTTCACCGTACGCGACCGCAGTGTTTGAGTCTTCAAATTCGACGACTTCAGTGACGGCTCGAGGTTGCGGCGCGTGGTAGCTGATTTTGTAGTTATCTGCGGCGGTGACTGGTTTGCTGCAAGCAAGGCCCATCAGTGTATTGCCGTAGGTAGGAGTCATGTAGATGCCGCTTTTTTCTGGTGGACCACCGAATAGTTCTTCTACACAATAGCGGGTCCATTGAGGGGTGAATTCCGTACCACCAGAGAAAATGCCGGTGACGCCGATTTCTTTTAGGCTTGTGCCTCGGTCCTCTAATGCAAGGGCCAGTTGGTCGAGTAGTTTGGGAGTGGCAAACAGGCATTTGATTTCATGACCCGCAGTGAGGATCGTGATCGCTTGGTCGATGCAATGTTTTTTGTATTCTTCGAGGTGCTCCATCCATCCTTTTTTTATGAGTTTAACAACCCAGCGGGGATCTAGGTCGATGCAGAAACAAATGCCGCCGCGATGTTGGCATAGATGTTCTACGGCCAAGCGTAGACGGCGAGGTCCTGATGGGCCGAGCATCATCCAGTTGCCACCGCGTGGAAAATACTCGTCAGGCAAAGTTTCGCTGAACATTTCATAATCGATGCGGAAGTCGTCCATCACCACTCGGCTTTTAGGAATACCTGTTGTTCCACCCGTTTCAAAAACGTAGGTTGGTTTGTCTTCTAATGCCTTGGGTACCCACCGTCGGACTGGACCGCCACGCAACCAATCGTCTTCAAACAGTGGGAACTTGCGCAAGTCTTCGTAAGTTTTGATTTCCGTGAGTGGGTCAAAATTGAGCTCGGATTTTTTCTCTAACCAAAAGGGACAACCCGTGGATTCATGGAAGTGCCATTGGACGGTTTCATAGGTGTGGGCATCGAGTCGTTCTTTAGCTGCGGTGATAAGTTGGTCAAGCTGATCTTGTTGGGCGTCGCTCATAAAGTTAGTTCTTTGTGATTCAGAGGATGAATTGGGTGGGTGGGCGTTGTCTAGAATGCCTATGTATAACATCAAAAATAACCCAAAAACCCCCCAGTGGCAACGGTAGGGGTGGGCCGCGTTTCCCTCCCCCATACCCAATGTCCGATAAAACACCTTGCTCTTTTTTTGTATGCTGTAAACAATAGAAGTAGTCGACGCGTTTCATAATATTGCAAGGGACACAATTGATGGCATCCGATTCACAAGACAACCCGCTGCAAGCTGCGTTTAGTAGTATTGATGTAACAGCAAGTACCGGTTCGCCGGATGCTGGAGATACCGCTGCGGATGTCAATACACTGTTAGCTGGCTTGATGAGGCGGATGATTGCTGAGCAGGAAACTTCAAATGCGTTGCTCAAAGAGTTGATCGGTCAGATGCAAGCGCAGCAGCGTGGCCGGACTGATGAGCTGGGTAAATGGAAAAAAGCGAATCCCGAATTGGCGAATCGTTGCCGAGTAGCTGCTGAGACGCTGAGTGATGTCCAGAATGAGTTTTTGATGGGACTCACCGCAGAGGTCCAAGATAGTGAAGATACGCTGCGTGATAGTGATTACATGTTGCAAGAATTCGTCGACCGCTATGGTCCGCGACTCGCACATCTAAATGGTGTACTGCAAGTTCTTAGTCAGCTTGCTGCAAATGATTCATGATCGTTGAATTAGTTAAGACACAAACTCGCGACGGCGTGCGGCTTGATGGAGCTATTACTCGTCAGAGTGTGACTGCGGCTACCGATGTGGATTCAGATTCTAAGCCGACTGGACTCATTGTCTGCTTGCATGGTGTCGGCAGTAATTTCTATGGCAGCACGATGATGAATGTCTTGGCCGAGGGCTTGCATAGCGAGCAGTGGGATGTACTGCGAGTGAACACTCGAGGGCATGATTACTGTTATGTTGGGTCCTTTAAGATGGGGGTACGTCGTTTTGGATCCGGTTATGAAACCGTTGCTGATTGTGTACAGGATATTGCCGCTTGGGTTCAATGGGCCGAGCAGGCGGGGTATGAGCGAGTGGTGTTGCTTGGTCATAGCTTGGGCGCGATCAAAACGGTGTTTTACCAATCTCATGAGACGTTGGATTTAGTTGTTGCAGTGTTGGCGATCTCGCCACCGAGGTTAGAGCATGAGACTTTTCTCGTGGGTGAGCGATCAGGTGAGTTTCGGGCTTCTTTTAGCGCTGCAGAGAATTTGATCGCCACAGGATTAGCGGACGAATTAGTTGATGTGACCTTTCCCTTTCCATTGTTGATTACCGCAGCGTCCTATGTTGATAAATATGGCTCACAAGATCGATACAATATTGTTAAGTTAATTGAACATCTGAATGTACCCACGCACTTCATCTATGGCGGATCCGAATTGACTGACGGCAATACTGCGTTTGCCGGACTTGCTGATGTGTTGGTCGACAAAGTGCGAGACTCCAAGTTGGTTGACTTAGTGTCGGTCGAAGTGATCGCTGAAGCAGACCATCTATATATGCGACATCTTGATACGCTACTGGTGAGCGCTCAACGATTTGTTGACGCTTTGTAATCACCCCCGCGATAACCGCATGGCTATTTATCTAGCTTAGTGATTTAAATCGCATATTTGCATCAAGTTGATATGCTGGTTGTACCGAATTACCCGATGAAACTGGTTTGTCATTGTTGTTAAACAGGGCAAAATGGGTATGTCTGTCAGTTGTTGATTGGTAAAGCAGGCAGAGTAGATAAACAGGGTTTAGGGGTGATTGGTTAGTGTCTGAGCAAGAAGCACAAGTATCGTTGGGATTTATTACCGTCGTGGATCACGAGGAATTGGGCTGTATTGGTGGTTATCTCATATTAAATTTAGGTGGTCGACCTTTGGAGTTTCATTGTACAGCTCCTGTTCGTGCAAACCGTGCTCAGCAGATTCTGTATGGAGTATCGTTGAAGCCTTTTTTGTATGGTGAGCTAGTGGGTCGTTCATTAGTCGAGAAGGGGCTGGAAACACCGATTGCGATTCTTGCAAATCAGTCGGAATTGAATTCGTTGCAGCCCTTTATAGATGTACCGTTAATTCAGCTGGATGATGTTGAGCAGTCACAATTTGCTGTGATGCACGATTTGCAGGTCTTTATGGAAACGATTCCGATTGACGAGCCATTTGGTCGAATAACGGATGCCATTGAAGAGGCTCGGCGAGGGGCTCGGGCAGCGTAACAGTTCCGTAGTTTAAGGTCAGGAAAGGGGGAGTGATGGTTGGAATGTTGCCACAGCGGCGCAAACAATATACTAGGGCAGAGCTGCGCCCTCGAAGACGTGCTGAGAATAACGCAGACACCCGTCCTGAAATCGTATCGTGGCAAAACAGACCTGTAGCTGATGCGATGCGAGCAGGGGTGTATTCGTTGTTGCCGCGTGTTGATTTCTATACGACCGGTTGGCAAACGGCGCTCAACCGAAACCCCGAGATTCAATCACTGGAAATACCTTGGACTGTAAAAGCTCCCAGCGTTGTGACATTTAGCATGGCTCTGGCTGACGTCCGTGTGCTCGGTTTTCGTTTTCCGGAGTCTGCGACATGGAATGCATTTTCAAACAAAGATAACTCCTCGGACGATGTCGATGAAAAATCAGACGACAGCGCTAGCCAGGCAAGTTCATCACGGCTTAAGGTGAAGCCACGGATTCGCAAAGGTCAGCGACCCACGCGGATGCTGCCACCGCAAGACGTCATTAAATTAGAAGATCGCCTGTATTATCTGCTGCAACCACCTATTGAATCATTAGCGTGCGGCGCTTCGCTGCGATTTCCATTTGACCCCTTTCCTTATCAATATGAGGGTGTGGCTTTTTTGTATCCTCGATTCTCGGCCATTTTGGCAGATGAGATGGGGTTAGGTAAAACGATGCAAGCGATAACGACGATTCGTATGTTGTTGTTTTCCGGCGAGATCCGCAATGTGTTATTAGTATGTCCCAAGCCACTCGTGAGCAATTGGCAGCGTGAGTTTGCGTTGTGGGCACCTGAAATACCGGTAATGATTGTCGAGGGAGATTCGGCAAAGCGTGATTGGCAATGGCAACAAACCTCTACGGCAGTCACGATTGCGAATTACGAGCTTATATTACGAGACTATGAGTCGATCGTGCGTGATGATGCCCAGTTTGATCTAATGTTGCTCGACGAAGCCCAGCGAATCAAGAATCGATCGAGTTCAACTAGCAAAGTGATCAGAAGCATTCCCCGCAGTCGGAGTTGGGCATTAACAGGTACGCCGGTAGAGAATAGTTGTGATGATTTAGTCGGTATCTTTGAGTTTTTGTCGCCGGGTTATCTCTATCCCGGGATTGAACCCCGCCGAGCTGCTGAACTGGTGGGCGACTATGTGCTGCGGCGAACAAAGGATGTGGTGATGACGGATATGCCACCGATCATGAATCGCGATGCGGAGTTGCAGTTGACTGAGCAGCAGTGGGAGCGATATCGGATTGCGGAAACCGATGGAGTGATGAAGCTGAATCAAATGGGAGACAGCGTGACGATTCAGCATGTTTTTGAGTTGGTGTTACGGCTCAAGCAGATATGTAATTTTGATCCTGTTACCGGCGCAAGTGCTAAATTAGATCGACTTGAAGCCGACATTGAAGAGGTTGCGGCGAGTGGTAAGAAAGCGATTGTGTTTAGCCAATGGGTGAAGACTCTGGAACAAATCTCAGAACGGTTAGATAGATTTGGACCCTTACAGTATCACGGCGGGGTTGCCTCTAAGAAACGAGATACAATTCTTGAACGATTTAAAAATGACCCCGATCATTCTGTAATTTTGATGAGCTATGGTGCCGGAGCTGTTGGGCTGAATTTGCAGTTTTGTGAATACGTCTTTTTGTTTGATCGTTGGTGGAACCCAGCGGTGGAAGATCAGGCAATCAATCGAGCTCATCGTATTGGAGCGGTGGGGACGGTCACCGTTACGCGGATGTTGAGTGTGGGAACAATTGAAGAACGAATACAATCGGTGCTTGAAGCAAAACGTGAACTGTTCGATACGATATTCTCAAGCACTAAGAAACCGGCGAGTGCGGGCTTAACACAAGATGATATTTTTGGGCTGTTCGATTTACGTTTACCCGGATCAGGTTAGCAAAAACAAGGAATACAACGACCCATAATACCCCCAGAATAATTGTTTATAAGGCCAGTTAGACGCCAAATCACTATAGCGTTGTCAAGCGTTGATTGGGTAGAATCGGCCACAAATATACTGCGCGCAGAGTCTATCACGGCTGCTTTTGAGCGGTCGGCATTGATGGATTGTGCCGTGAAATTATTGGATGAGTTAATATATAGATACTAATTTAAGGAGCGTCAAAAATCCAAAACTGTTTGTGTAATTGACCGCTGACCACTGTGGCAACGCAGATTGGCGGTTACTTGATCCCAGCAGTTCAGTGATCGTTACCGTCATATGTGGTGTAAACCGCTGTTGACGCACCAATCACACCTTTATGGGGGGGGTGCGATACCCCCTGACGGTGTTTGCACGAAAACCTTAAAAAACTATAATTGACGGGTTCCAATAGAATTACAGTGAAGGTCTGTATTTACAGTCTTTTATTGTTATTTGAATTTACGCAAACGCGAGTTCCTTATAAGGCGCTCGATTTGTTGATTGCAGCGATGTGATATTTACTTTGATTTAGCTGGTTAATGAGGATTTAGACACATGTCTGATCTAAAACCCAGCAGTAACTCGATATCGAGGGATAGTAAATGACGATAGGAAAAAATCGTCGTGACTCCTTGCTCCGCAAGGGGAAGCACATGTTAAGAAACAAAAGCCAGGACAAGCCTCGTGTAGCATCACGTCAGCTGTTTCTTGAGTCTTTGGAAGATCGCCGTTTGTTAGCGGTAGGTCCTCAATTGATCGGGATCCAACCCAACGACGGTGAGTTGTTGCCATTTGATAATCCTGACTATATCCGCACGACCGCTCCCCGCGATCTGCTGTTTCGTTTTGACGAGAATCAGGTATTTGACCCTACGGATCTCGAAGGAATTCAGATTACGCGCAGTAGTCTTGACGGAGATTTCACGCCTGCGAGCGTAACAACTGACTTCAACTCTGGCGGTCTGGTTACCGTCAAATTTTCGGCGACAAAATTAGGTGTCGCTGAAAATGGTATTAAGCTGGTGTTTAGTAAACGAGATTTAGGTGGGCCTGGGACTCCATCGATCGGTGTTGTCGGAAAACGAATTGATGTAAGTCTGAATATCAACACGGGAAATGAATCAACAGCGAGCGATTTAATCGCCGCATTAAACCAAGACGTAGCAGCTCGCGCGCTGATCCAAGCAGAGATCATCGCCGGCGATGACGGCGCAGATATCGCCTCGCCATCCAATAGTTATTCACCTCTATTAACCTCAGGCGCGAATGATGTTGTCATTGAACCGGGCTATTTAGGAGTAGCCGATTCACCCAATGAAATCATTGTGCGTTTTGCCGAAACACTTCCCGATGACCTGTACCGAATTGATGTCTACGGAGATGGACTCAACGCATTGCGAAATGACCTAGGCGTCGCATTTGGTGATCTTACCGATGATGGTGTTGATAATGGCGTCGCCCAGTCGATTCAATTCGAACTGGATCTAGGAGCGCAAATAATCTCGGTTGTTCCGCAACCGATTGTTCGCCAAACGGATGGATCGCTCGTTCAAAATCGTAACCAAATCTTAGTATATTTCAATGCCGATGACTTAAATCCAGCTTCCGCTGAAAACACCAACTTCTACCAGTTGATCTATACTGGTGAAGGTTCAAACGGTGCGGGTGGCAGTACGGGCGAAGCAAATCACCCGACGCTCTCGAACGTAGATGATGTTGTCATTTCCCCACAGACAGCCGTATATAACGCTGATCTAGACGCTGTCCTACTGACTTTCGCTGACAACATCGACGACCCAACACGTACCTCGGGCACCTATCGTTTACGCGTCGGCACAGCCGAACATCGTCCGCTACAGCCAGTGTCGTTTACACCGGTCGACGACCCAGGTTCGACTTTTACAGGTGTTGACGACAACGGAGTACGGACGGTTGTAGACCTCGCCGCGAATTGGGACACGGGGCATATCATGGTTGTACTTGGCGATGGTGCTAAGTTTGTGGACGGTGAGACGTTCACAGTTGAAGCTGCCAATGGTTCAGGCACACAACAGTTTGAATTTGTAGATGCTGCTACTGGCGGAACGCTTGACGCAGGCAATGCAGCGGTCGCGTTTAATTCGGCAACGCCGACAAGTACAGCGGCGATGGCTACAGCGATTGAAAATGCTATTAATCTTTGGGGTGGTGCCACGGGCGTAACCGCAACGGTCGGCGGATCCGCAACGATGACCACCGTACGAATCGATGGCGATGCAAACGTATTACTGGGCGACAGCTTGCAAGGCCTTGGTTTAGCAAGTGAAGGCATTATTATTAGCGAGGAAATTACGCCACCAGATTTAGCTAGCGAAAAATACTCGCTTAGATTCCCTGGCCCCGACAGCGAACCGGGACACCGGGATATTCCCATTGGTGGCTCGATGCATATCAACGGTTATGACCGAGTCGATGGGATTCGCACTGTGCAATACAATTTCCAGCGTGAAATTGGATTGATTCCGGCGGCCAATGGTGGTACCGAACCAGCATTTAATGATATTACCGAAGAGCAGAAAAAACGAGCCCGAGAGATATTCCAATTAATCTCTGAATATGCAGGTGTACAGTTTATTGAAACGGTGGACAGCGGATTAATAGTCGCTACGGGTGACTTGCGCAGCGTTGGGTGTTTTGTAGGTGCCTGTTCTCCGGGAATTATTTCTGGGCCTGGTGGTGTGATTGGTTTGGCCGGCAGCACGTCCAAAGGGGCAATCGCCATTATGGACAATGCGGAAAACTGGAATGACGAGTTTGGCGGAAGTTGGTTTCAGACGGCCATTCACGAAATCGGGCACCAAAATAGCCTAGCACATGCCTATGATTTACCAGCGATGATGGGTAATGCCAATACCCCAACTAGCGAGGAGAGTTTCCCGGGTTATCAGGATATTGTTCACTTGCAACATTTAATGCGACCCGAAAGTAATGACATTGATATGTATGAATTCAATGTCACCGAGGACGGCATATTTACAGCAGAAACGATGGCCGAAAGACTACTTGGTATTGACGGTCAAAACATGGTACTCGATACCACCATGAATTTGTATCAAGTTCGAGTACTGACCGACGTAGATACCGATATACCTATCTTAGATAGCAGTGGTCAGCTGCAGCCGGTATTGGACGCCAACGGTAATGAAGTCAAAGATCTCATCGGTCGTAATGATGATTACTTCAGCAAAGATTCATTCTTGGAATTGCGATTGCGTGCTGGGAAATACTACATTGGTGTGAGTGCCAGTGGAAACTCAGTGTACGATCCGTCCGTTTATGATTCTGGAATTGGCGGACGCACCCAAGGTCGGTACGATCTACGGCTAAACTTCCGCCCTGACGTTGACCGCACGATTGTCGATGCGGATAATCCAGAAGATCCAGCAAACCCTGCGATTAAAGATACATCATTCGATGGAGACGCAGATGGAATACCAGGTGGCGTTTATAATTTCTGGTTCAATGCAGCCGTGCCCAGTGATTTTGCGACAGGTGACGAACCACGTACTGTCTATGTGGATAAATCTGCACCAGATGGTGGTGTTGGCACATTAGCGTCACCGTTCAATTTGATTCGGAATGCACTCAATGTAAACGCGTCGGGTCAGCCATTGCCGGTCGCCAATCCCAACTCAGTAGATCCTGCACGGGGAGGCGACATTTTACGCATTGTATCCAACACGGGTGCTGACGGAGACATCCGTACCGAAGTCGATAACCTTGCTTACGAAATCGGCTTCAATTCATTGGGAAGCGTACTCGAAGATGGAGCGATCTTTGAAGTTCCTCGCGATGTAACCGTTATGGTTGACGCGGGATCCATCTTCAAAATGCGCCGTTCCTGGATAGCCGCTGGCAGCGTATCAGCAAGTCCACTGCGGGATCATAGTGCGGGAGTCTTCCAAGTATTAGGTACACCGGTGTTTGTCGATCAACTCGGAAACACAGTGCCCATCGGTGGAAATTTCGCGACCGCTGCGGTACTACCGGCAACGCTCGACGGCGATGCTGGCGACGGTCTCGTACACTTCACGTCATACGATGATGAAGAAATAGGACTCGACAAGTTCTCCTTCAGCACGACTCCGTCCAAAGGTGACTGGGGCGGCGTAATTTTCCGCAACGATATTGATCAGGCAGATCAGAGTCGCTTCGACTATGAGGCACAGGGTATCTTCCTGAACTACGTTAACCATGCAGATATGCGATATGGTGGTGGCGAAGTACTGGTCGAGTCGGTGAACCAGATTGTGGACCCGATCACGATTATAGATGCACGTCCAACAATTACACATAACCAGATCACCCAAAGTCGTGATGCCGCGATTGGGGCAACTCCTAACAGTTTTGCAGAAACCAATTTTCACGCTCCTGTTTTTCAGGCCAGCGCCAGTAATTCATTTACGTACGATTATGATCGAGTAGGTCCGGATATTTCGGCAAACCAGATCCTGGACAATACCATCAATGGACTGTTCATTAGCATCGCGACACCGGCAACAAGTGAACTGCAAAAACTGACTGTTTCAGGCCGTATGGATGATAGAGATATCGTTCATGTCTTGCAGGAAAATTTAGTTATTGAAGCCACGCCTGGTGGACCCTTCTTGGAAACTGTTGAACAGCAACTTGACCTCGTGACGGTTACCGCACTGCAGCTTCCCAATTCAAGTCTTGCTAACGGCACTTTTAGTTACCGTATGGTATTTGTCGATAGCAATGGATTTGAAAGTCGTCCGACAACAGCGACAGCCAATGTAACCGTTGCTGGTGCACAAAACGCGGTTCGATTATCCCAGCTATTAGCTGCTCCTGCGGACTTTGTCGCTCGACGACTCTATCGTAGCACGACGAACCCCACTACGGGACCATGGGAATTGATCGCTCAAATTAACCAATCGGACACGGAATATGTTGACGACGGGACTACCATTGGCGGAATTCTCTCAGAAGTTACCCAACGTTTACGCCCTCGTTTAGATGCTAGCCTAGCGATTGATTCACAGGTTGTTATCAAACTTGACAGCAGCCGCATTGAAATCGAACCGGGCGCCCAGTTAATTGCGGAAGCGACCGATGGTAACGAAACAATTTTCACCAGTATTTTAGATGATCGATATGGCTACGGTGGAACCTACGATACCACCAACGACGGTGCAATCGCACCGGCACCTGGTAATTGGGGTGGTTTATATGCATACCCTGGTAGTAGCATCAGCCTCGATAATATCGTCGTTTCCTACGCTGGCGGTGTGAACCGTATCGAAGGAGATTTCGCAGGATTTAACGCCCTCGAAATCCACCAAGCGGACGCTCGAATTACTAACAGTGTCTTTGAGTTTAATGCCAGCGGTCGGGCAGCGACTGGACCGGCGAATCGTTTTGGCCGTGGGCAGAATACTCAGAGTGTCATTTTTGTTCGTAATTCACAACCCACAATTCTCAACAATACAATTAGAAACAATGCCGCTCAGACGACTAATTCAGCGGCAATTAGCATCAATGCGAATTCCTTAAACTATCAACTCAACACAGACCTCGGGCGCTCCACCGGATACGCTGATGCACTCAGTGGCTTTGAAGATAACCACGGGCCGTTGATCGTAGATAATCGTTTAGGCAACAACGATATCAACGGTATGGTTGTCCGCGGTGAGACGTTAACAACCGAAAGTGTATGGGATGACCAGACGATTACTCACGTGTTGTTTAATCAAATCGTCATTGATGACTTCCACACTTTCGGTGGCCTGCGGTTACAGAGCAGCGCCGATGCTAGCCTAGTCGTCAAACTGTTTGGTGCGAATGCCGGATTCACTGCTACGGGTGACCCACTGGAAATAGATGACCGTATCGGGGGTGCCATTCAAATAGTCGGTCAGCCAAAATCGCCGGTCGTGCTGACATCATTGCGTGATGATACGCGTGGTGCGGGCGTGCAATCTAACGGCGATCCACTTGTTGACACGAACAACGATGGCGTGGCCAGTCAACCACAACCGGGCGACTGGAATACCATACTAATCGATCGTTTTGCCCACGATGCGAACGTCGATGTTGTCGTTGAAAAAGAGAACCGTGACGCTAACGTTCCCGGTCCCAATGCAGCAGCGACATCAGCTGAGTATTTAGGGTCTCTGGCAATCAATAAGAAATCTGGCGACGATATTCGCCGGCTTGGGTTTGATGTTAACGGGTTGATAAGCAGCCCACGTGACTTGGACGTTTACAGTTTCGAAGCAGATGCCGGAACGGAAGTCTGGGTTGACTTTGACCATACAACCCATTCACTCGACGCAATTATTGAACTCATTGATGGCACCGGTACGGTCCTTGCCAGATCTACAAACTCATTAAACGAAACCAACGGAAAAATCGCGCTGTTTCAAGATAGCAGTGTTCCTGCAGCGGCCCATCCAATGGGTAAAGTAGATGGGGTGGGTGGAGTTGATTATTGGCAAACTAACCAACGCGATCCAGGATTGCGTTTAGTCATGCCAGGACCTGTTGGTACAACCAATACATATCATCTACGTGTTCGCAGTAATACGGCACCGGACCGAATTCATCTGCTCGATGCCGGTATCAGCTCGGGTGCCTACCAAATGAGCATTCGACTCGGCGAACGTGAGTCGGTTGCTGGTTCGACAGTACGCTACGCTAATATTGCCTATGCAGATACTGGTGTGACAGTTTTAGGTCAACCTATTCACTCACCCCTTGGTGGTGAAAAAACGGAATCGGGCAACAATAATTCGCGGGCAGCGGCAGACTTTGTAGGTAATGTTCTGGCAGTCGACCGCGGTGCCACTAGTATCGGCGGAAGACTGCTGGGTTCGGCCGATGTCGATTGGTACCGATTCAACGTCAATGGAAATGGTTTACAGGGCAATGTAGACGATGATCCAGATCCGAATGCATCCTCCGGTAACCTGTGGTCAATGACCTTTGATATGGATTATGCCGATGGGTTAGGCCGAGCCAATACCTCGATCTATATTTATACTGAGAACGGTAATTTAGTAGCCTTTAGCGGTGATTCAAACGTCGCTGACGACCAACCTCAACCTAATGTTGACAGTAAACTAGCAGACCTGAGCCGTGGTTCGCTCGGCGTCACCGATCCCTTAATTGGTCCAATTTCCTTGCTCGAAGGAACTTACTTTGTTGCCGTTACGACCAATCAGGTTGTCTCTGCTGAAACAAATCAATTTCTGGTTGCGGGAGCTGTGAATCCCCTTTTTCGCTTGGAACCGGTAAACTCGGTAATCCGCATAGGCGAAGATCATCTGGATGTTCAAGGTGCTTCTCCACATACCACCTTTGAAAACTCTGAAATACGCGATCTGTTTACCG
>DTSG01000592.1 GCA_012965455.1 Planctomycetaceae bacterium
GCGCCGTGCGCCAGGATCAAAGTCCACTTCGCCTGCGGTGAGCCATCCCAAATCAGATCCATGATGCTTATCAGTGATTACTCTTTTTTACTGATGCCAGGCGCAGCCACAAAACTTAGCACGCTTTTACCGTCCTCGGCATTCCAAATTTGAATGTCGCCATTAAATCCGCCACTGGCAACTCGCTGGGTGTCAGAGTGATAAGCGGATGATAACGCCCAATCGGCATGCCCAACATATTTTCGCACTTCCTTTTGGGCGGATGCGTCGAGTTGTCTCACCGATTTATCAGCCGAGGCTGCAAAAATAAATGTGCTCGATTGATGTAATTTGAAGACCTCGCCCCCTAACGCTAACTCGCCACTCTTTTTGCCGTCCGTCTTCTTCCACCAGTGGATTTTGTTATCTTTACCACTGCTATAGATAAGTTCGTTGTTGGGATGAAATACAACACCTTGGACCGGTTGTGAGTGTCCACCGTAAGTCACCAATAATTCTCCCGTTTCCACGTCAAACAGCTTGGCAGTTTTATCTCGGCTTGCCGATGCAATTTGGGTTCCGTCTGCATTCCAGGCAATAGCCATAACCCAATCTGAATGGCTGGTGATCGTACGTACTGATTTACCGTCGGCCAGATTAAAGATCTGTATCGCGCCATCCGCACCTGCAATCGCTAATTTATCTCCGTTGGGATTCAGCTGGACATCTAAAACAACATCTGAGGTTGTTCCCAACACCTGTTGTAGTTCGCCCGTTTCGGCGTTAAATAACCGAGTTTCCCCAATCTGTCCTGGGGATCCGCCCCCAGCGATGATCGTCTTGCCGTCGTTACTAAAACGAATCGCAAACGTACGTTGTGCCATATTCTTGATACGCCGGATAAGCGAACCATCTTCAACGCTCCAAATCGTAAGCTCGTAATAACCACCGGCTACTAGTTGATTTCCCGCCGGATTAAATGCAACGGCTGTTACAGGCACGCTCCGAGGATAAGTTTCTGGTGGATCCGGATAAGTAGGAGCGGGCACAATACTCGCGAGCACTGCCTGAGGATCGTCAGCGTCATACTTTGCGCCTTCTTTGATCCATTGGGTAATTAATACAATTTGTTCCTTTGATAACGGGTCGCCTTCTAACGGCATCCGAAAGCATTCATCCTCCGCTATAATTCGCTGCAACATTTCACTCTCATCTGGACTGCCCGCGGTAATAGCATCCGCTTCCGAGTCACCCGCTGACAGAAAACGTTCATAAGTGTCAACACGATAGCCACCTTCGGCTTTCTTAGACCCATGACAGGCAAGACAATTGTCGATCAATATAGGCGCGATCGCACTTTTGAAACTGACGTCCTCAGCCTGCAAATTCAAGCACAATGTGCCAAGAAGAATGAATGCTACTAACTGTATTCCAGATTTATTCATATTTCTCAATTCACTCCGCATTCACCGATAAAGGTAGCTACCCAAATCGCTATCACGAATTATTTAACTCAATTTAATGTTGGAACAAGAATTCATTCGTGTTCAAAATCGCCCAACAAATATCTTCCAACGCCTCGATGCGATTTTCCTTGGAAGCTAAATGACCCAAACTCGCCTGTAATTCGGTTTCGCTTGGTAATCGACAAACAGCTCGCTGATACAACTGAGAAATTATCTCCGTATCATTTTTCCCCGCTGCAATCATTTTTCGGAAACTATTCTTTTCGTCTCGCAACTTGCCATAGACGAGTGGCCCATTAAAGAACTGAATCGCCATGCTTAAATTTGACTCACTGGTCCGCTCACAAGCACACACCGTTTGACGATCTGGTTGACCGAATATTTTAAGAAAGTCATTTTTTACTAGGTCCGGTGCGGGCAATTGAGTCGCTTTGGTCCCCACCGGTAACCCACTAAAGATCTCTGGAATATCCGTAACGTGACAAATAGCATCCAGCAATTGCTCGGCACTTAATAACCGCGGCTGGTAGTGCGAAAAGTACTTCACATCATCTGTATTAAAATCGTTGGGTTGGTAGCTTGTTTGATACGTTCGACTTTTGAGCATCGTCGCTAAAATTGCTTTTCGGTCGTAGCCACTTTCAACAAACTCACGCGCGAGCCGTTCCAGCAGTGCTGCATTGCTTGGTGGATTGGTGTCACGGAAGTCATCGGGTGGGTCAACGATCCCTCGACCAAATACGTGACTCCAAATACGGTTGACCTCGATCTTGGCAAAAAACGGGTTGTCCGCTTTTGTTAACCACTGTGCAAAATCCTTCCGCGGATCATGTTTATCAGAATCTGTAATCTCGCCTTGACCTGGTACCCAAGGTTTCATCTTTTGACCAGTACGAGGCTGAGTGACATCGCCGCTGTCGCTAACCCAGATGAACATTTCATTGGGGCGTTTGGTATTCTTCCGTTGAATCCGATTGAAAAACGCAGCCATGCCGTAGTAGTTGTCCTGTGTCCAACGCTCAAAAGGATGGTTATGACATTTTGCACATTGTAGACGAGCACCCATAAAGACTTGTGAGATCGTCTCCACACAATCATTCATGTCTTTTGCTGTTCGATAGAAATTCCCTGCCGGGTTACTCAAAGTGCTACCACTCGCCGTCAACAATTCCACCGCAAATTGGTCATATGGCTTATTGTCTCGCAGTGATCGCTCCACCCAGCGATAATACTTGTGGACTCCTTCCGTTGTCACTTGCCCACTCGTCAAACGCAATAAATCGCCCCACTTCAAAGCCCAAAATTTGGCGTACTCGGGTCGCTGTAACAACGCATCTACGAGTACATCGCGTTTGTTGGCGTTACTGTCTTCCGCGAACTTCTGCACTTCATCTAGAGAAGGTAGGATACCAATCACGTCTAAATACAACCGCCGAATAAATTCTTCATCGGTACATAGATCTGAAGCCAAGTATTGCAGTTGTTGCAGTTTTTCATCAACAAGCGTATCGACATAGTTGTGTACTGGTGGGTCGTTCCATTGAAATCCTTCAACATCTTCAGTGAAGGTCAGAAAACAGGATTCGATAAATTCCAAGTAACGCACGATCACTGCGATTTCACCACGTCGCGCGCCACTCACCAAACCAGTACGATCAACATCGGCAACTTCTACGTCCGAGCTCGTATACACGGCCATCTTGGTAACATCGCGAACACTTCCATCGCTGTAGTGTGCCCAAACGCTGATCTGCTGTCCAAAAGCTGGCTTTTCAAGAATTCGGCCCGACTTTGGATAGACGTCAATACTAACGGGTCGTGGAGCATCCGCGGCGTCCATATGGCAACCTTCCGCAATCCAATCTCGTACCACCGCATAAGCTGGATCGTCTGTACGAATTTGCCGCCCCCCACCATGAGCTACTTTCATTAATGGTTTCAGCAAGAGCAAGCTATTATCAGCATCTAGTGAGTTCGTACGCCGTCCGAAATCTTCCCGTATCAATGTTAGTTCGTCAAGTTTTGGGTCAAATGCTCGCAATGACAAACGGAAGCCAGCTTTACCACTTGGTGACCCATGGCAAGCGCCCGCATTACAGTTATTTTTGCTCAAGGCGGCAAGCGTATCATATAAAAACGAAACGGGTTGCGGTTTATCTTGATTGGATACCGTAGCAGTTGTCGAGATTTTTTTGCCTTTCACTTTGATATCGATGTCCGCGGAGCCATTATCAACGGGGAGAACAACCGACCCTTGAATCACAGCCACCTGCTCATTCGTAGAAGTTATTTCTGCTTCCCGCGTTAAGTCTCGAATCGAACCATCACTATAGTGCCCTGTAATGACCAATTGCGATTCCTCGCGAACGCCCTCTAAAACGATCGCCGGCGGAAATACCTCAACCTGTAATAGCTTGACTTTTTTGGCCGCAGATGCGGGCGAACACAGTAAACACAACACGGTCAAAATACCGAGCCATCTTAATTGATAAATATGTTTCATTCGTTTTTCCATAATCATTCTGCTGCCTTTACTTGGACAACGATTTTGTTGCTGCTGGCTTGAACATCCTTGCCAGCATATTTTGTAGTAGCAGTCACCAGCACATCTTGGATTGCTACGACTTCAGCATTTGCTGCCACCTTGATTTCCACTTCAATTTCTGATTTGTCTGCGGCGATCGTGAGTTCCTTGGGCACCGTCACGTTTGCGGGTAAACCTTGTACTGCTACTGTTACCGCTTCCGCCTTCGAACCGGGCCCCCTCACAACGACCACTTTCATTTTCTGACTTTGGCCAACAGCGATTGCCGCGGCCAATTCCACTGACACGGTAATAGGGTCGATCACTTCGATCGTTACCTTGCGAGATACCATTTGCCCTCGGCCAGCGTGCTCGGCAAACGCGTGAACGGTGAATGATTTATCCTTAGCTTGCTCCGGCGTGAGATCTTCAGCAACGGTAACCGTGATGGCATGAGTACCTTTATTGTCTTTTCCGGCCACGCTCACTCCGGCGGATATATCGCCATAAAATGGCACCAGCGCACCCTTGAATGCTTCCAACTTACTGTTCGTTGTCATCGTCAGAGTCGTTGTTTTGGAACCCCGCGGGACATAGGCCACAGCGGGTATAAACGCCGGTTCAAAGAACTCGGCAATCGTTTCCACGGTCGCATATTGAAACAATCGATTTAGATAAGAAGGAGGATGACTCATCATTGTGAATTGCGTTCGTATCCAATCGCGAGACATCAGCGGAATTTGCACCGTCTGACCATCAATCTCAGCTTCGCCCACAATTTGGAAATTAACTAGCGCGCCCGCTTTGATGTCCGCAGGGAATCGCACAACAACCGTCGCAGCTTTAGCACCCTTGGCAATGACATTCCGATACCACTGCAAACCTGCGATATCGTTCGTTGTCGTTATCGTTATCGGCCCATCATAACCATCGCGAACAACAGTCACTGGAAAACTAATCGCGCCGAGTTTGGCATCGACTAGATATTTGTTCTTAGTCGCTTTGTCATTTTTAAGTGACAAAGAAAACGTGTTGCCTTGCTCGGCGGTAATGAGATAGCCAAAGTTGTTTCCACCTCGTCGCAACAAATCAACTACCTCTAATAAGTACTCGCCTGTTTCCGGAACAACCCATGACAGCACAAATTCATCTTCATCGGTGACGGCCGCTGCTGCTAATTGAGTGCCATCGACTTTAAGCACACGATATTTTACGACTGCTGGTGATCCTAAACTGCGTGAGTAGCCACGAAACCGCAAACGCTTGCCCTTCTCCGCTTGAAACTTAAAGAGGTCAACATCACCCGCTTGATCCAACAAGCCACTCGTTCCACCGGGCAAGCTAATCGGCGTTGCCTGTTTGAATTCATCGTTAGGCTCTTGTTCAACAGCCTGTACACCGTCTACAGCAATCGCGAGTGCCATGCCTGAGGCATTACTATTGGCAGCTCTAGCTGAAACTGCCAATAACGTCCCAACTGCATTTCCGTTTTCATAAATCGATGAGACTTGGGCTTCATCCCTAGAGGGCCCCGTAAAGCCGACAGCTGCTTCTACCCCTGTTTGTATCCCCAGCGGGAAAGCGGTTGTCACGATTGGAAAATTTCCGATTCGCAATGCATAGGGTTGGCCAGATTTGTATCCGCTATCAGCAACTTCGATGATATACGTTCCCGCCGTCGCAAATTGGTGACGAAATCGACAATCCGAATTCAAGCCATCACTGTCATCCGCATAGGCAAGTTCATCGCCAGCAGCTGTCAGCAACCTCAATACAGGGTCCATCGAAGACCCGATGCGGCTGGCATATACATCGAAGCTAATAACTTCGGCGGCTTTAGCTTGAAAACTATAGTAATCGTGTATCGTCCCACTACTCGTTCCAATGATGTTCGTCGGTTGGTCCACCCCTTGGGCAGTACCGGCAGTATTGTTTTTGCCGCCGTCAGTTGTAGCTGGCAAATCATCGACCATTACCAAAAATAGTTGTGAGACGCCGGTAGCATTGGAGACAACTAATCCGCCCACACCTACCGCCGATTTTTCTGTCAATGTGATCGCCAATTTCGCCGTCTTGTTGTCATCCGTTCCCTCCGCAATAGCTAACACTTTGACATCCGCGGCGAAAGTAGTCCAAGCATTTAACGGCGACGTTAATTCTGTTCCAACAAGAGTAACTTCTGTAGTTTGACCAGGACGAAATGACCGTGGAGAAACACTGGAGATAACCGGCGCGGCCCAAATAGCGGGTGAACAAGCCGTCAAAACAATAACAGAAAATGCTATTTTCACTAAATTCAATGTCTGCGATAGGGTGCGGCAACATTTCATTGGCAGAGTCTATTTTCCTTGT
>DTSG01000593.1 GCA_012965455.1 Planctomycetaceae bacterium
AAGGGAGGAATAAGTCAATGGTTGCCTTAAAAACGAGCACCCCTCCGCGGGTTCTAGTGATCGACAATACGCTCTCCCTGGCGCAAACCTACCAACGACATTTGATCGCAGACGGCTTGATGACGGATCATGCCGCGCTTGGGAAGGATGCACTACAGCTTTTAAGTGAGCGTGATTACGATGTTGTGTTGCTGGACCTCCAGTTACCCGACATTCATGGGAATAATATTCTTCATGAAATCAATGTCTCCTGCAGCAATACCTGCGTAATTGTCGTGACTGCGGATGATTCTGCGCGTAGAGCAACCGAGTCAATGCGACTTGGAGCTTATGATTATCTTGTTAAACCGATTTCGCCGACTCGTTTATTGGTTACCGTACGTAATGCAATCGAACGATTCGATCTTCATCATGAAATTGATGAAATCCGTTTGGAATTCAAAAAAGACGGATTTGGTGGTTTTATTGGCTCGTCTCGTTGTATGCAATCCGTTTATGCCAGCATCGGGAATGTCGCAACATCAAAAGCGACAGTGTTCGTCACTGGTGAATCTGGGACCGGAAAGGAAGTATGTGCCAATACCATCCATCAGGTGGGGCAACGTGCTGACAAACCCTTTATCGTTCTCAATTGTGGTGCAATTCCGGCTGAACTAATTGAGTCCGAGATTTTCGGTCATGTTAAAGGCTCCTTTACCGGAGCTATTGCCGATCACAACGGTACAGCCAAGCAGGCTCACGGGGGAACCTTGTTTCTCGATGAGGTCTGTGAAATGGATGTCAAGCTACAGACAAAACTTCTGCGGTTCCTGCAGACGGGAACCTTCCAGAAGATAGGCAGTGCCAAATTAGAAAAGGTCGATATAAGGATTATCTGTGCAACCAACAAAGATCCGGTTGCAGAAATTGGTGCTGGCAGATTTCGGGAGGATCTTTACTACCGATTGAATGTGATTCCTATTGAACTTCCAGCATTAAGGGAGCGTGATGATGACGTGGTTTTAATAGCCCAGGCGGTGTTGAAGAAATATGCCAGGGAAGAGGGCCGGTTATTTAAAGGGTTCACACCTCAAGCGTTAGATTGCCTGCGTCGTTATCGATGGCCGGGCAATGTTCGTGAACTACAAAATGTGATTCGTCGTGTGGTCGTGATGAACGAAGGAAGTTACGTGGATGTTGATATGCTACCTTCCAACATCGCTACGCCTCAGAGGCATGGCGTCCCTTTGGAAACCAATGAACTTGAGAAGACTCTGGATGTTGGGCCCATTTCGACACTATCCGAGAACGGGCATCGAGAAGGCGGCACATGGATTCCGGCGGGAACGAGCTTGGCAAAAGTAGAGAAAATTGTGATCGAGGGTGTAATTGACCGAAACAACGGTAATATAACTGTTGCCGCTAGGCAACTCGGAGTCAATCCGTCGACACTGTATCGAAAACGTACGACCTGGGAGAAGGAAAATAACAATCAGGAGTGATAATCCCTATTTTTACTGATGGTCCCTATAAAATACTATGTCGATATCCTGACAAATTGTGAGC
The DNA here is from genome assembly GCA_012965455.1 of Planctomycetaceae bacterium. GTDB lineage: Bacteria > Planctomycetota > Planctomycetia > Pirellulales > Pirellulaceae > UBA721. The sequence continues at coordinate 1,546 of DTSG01000593.1, forward strand.
GTGTCATTCCAATTCTAAAGCCCTAAAACTAGTGTTGCAGGCTATGGGAACAAAACGATGTCAGGAGCAATCTGGCCTGATTTCTGGTTTGATCCAACGCCGGATGATCGCAATGACAATGCCCCAAGCTCGAATA
>DTSG01000594.1 GCA_012965455.1 Planctomycetaceae bacterium
GTCGTACAGCGTATCGGGGGGTTCACCTTCAGCACGACCCGCTAAATGTCGACTGTAGTTCTCGACACCGGAACAGTAACCAACTTCTTGCATTAACTCCAAGTCATAGCGCGTGCGAGCATTCAATCGCTGGGCTTCCAGTAACTTGCCTTCTTTTTTGAAATGATCAAGTTGGCCCTTCAACTCTTGCCGAATTGCCTGAATCGCCTGCTCTACTCGGGCCTCAGACATCACAAAATGTTTAGCTGGATAAACAAACAGTTGATCCAACTTCGTGATGGTCTCGCCAGTAAGAGGATTAATGATCGACAGTTGATCGATTTCATCACCCCAAAATTCGATGCGATAGGCGTATTCTTCATAAGAAGGCCACACCTCTACGCAATCGCCGCGGACACGAAATGTACTGCGTGAAAAATCCACGTCGTTACGATCGTATTGGATATCGACTAGCTTCATCAACATTTTGTCACGATCGATTTCCATGCCTTTAGCAACGGAAACCATCATCTCTCGGTAGTCATCCGGAGAACCCAATCCGTAAATACTTGATACGCTAGCAACAATAATTACATCATCTCGACTAACAAGCGAACTTGTTGACGCTAGACGTAAGCGGTCAATATCCTCATTGATCGACGCGTCTTTTTCAATATAGATATCACGTTGGGGAATATACGCCTCCGGCTGATAGTAGTCGTAGTAACTGACAAAGTAATGAACGGCATTGTGCGGGAAAAACGCCTTAAACTCAGAATACAATTGAGCGGCTAAGGTCTTATTATGTGAAATAACAAGTGTTGGTTTTTTTATACGTTCGATAACATTAGCCATCGTAAACGTCTTGCCCGAACCTGTTACTCCCATCAGAGTTTGATGGCTTTGCCCATTCTGCAAACCATGCACAAGCTTTTCAATCGCTGCGGGTTGGTCGCCCGCGGGTGAAAATGGACTTACTAATTGAAATTCTCGCCGTTGCACGCCGTTGAGTCTCCGTACATTCTGCACATAGATAAGCAGCCAACTTAAACAATTAGCCAAACGTCCATTGTATCAAAAACAACCTGTTTTTGGCACTATGGGGGAATCAAACGCGTTCCGCCGTGTAGGTAGGCTAACCCGCATAGTTTAACCAACCAGAACATCGCGCTTTTTGCTCGTCCTCTCGATGCAAACCGATTTAATGTGCCGAAACCTATAGCATGTCAAATTCAAATGAACTTAGCGAAAACTCCCCGATTTCCGAGGCTGAACAGCGGGAAAAGGTAGCTGCGAGTCTGCTAGATAAACTCGACGCGCGGCAAGATCAAGTCATTTCTGACTTAGATGGACTCAATGATCAAATCGAAGATCTTATCGATTCTTGGCGCCGAGGATCATCCGTCGACGAACTCGAACTAACTGAAGATGACACTGCAGCTGACACCGAGGAACAAGCCGACGCTGCCTAGTCACTGCCTACAGAAGTCCAATCGAGTGCCACATCTAGGCTTTTGGCTGAATGAGTGAGTGCTCCAACACTGATGCGATCGACCCCCGTTTCGGCGATTGCTCGGATCGTTTGATGCGTAACTCCACCAGACGCTTCTAGCTGAACTTCTGGAGCGACATCACTACGCATGACTACGGCGCTGCGTAATTGGTCATGACTCATGTTATCCAGCAGGACTATGTCTGGGTGGTGCGACAGTGCAATCTGTAATTGTGCTAGCGTATCAACTTCAACTTCAATCGGCATAGCTGCGTCGATAGGATTTCCCGCGGCAACAACAGCCTGAATTAACTCGCGGGATTTCTCGATTGCATCGCCAATCACATCGCTATTGTCGTCGCCGGTGAGTGTCGCCGCACAGGCAGCCAAGTGATTATCTTTAATTAATATCGCGTCATGCAAACCGTTACGATGATTCACGGCTCCACCACAGCGCGTGGCGTATTTCTCGAGCCGACGCCAACCCGGTGTTGTTTTCCGAGTGTCATAGACTGTAACTCCAGTGCCTGCGAGTAATTTTACATATTCCGACGTTTGCGTCGCAATGCCGCATAACCGCCCCATGAAGTTCAATATAATTCGTTCGGCGGTTAGTAAATCGACTGCCAAGGCTGATAACGAAACAGCCGTCGTTCCGGCCTCAACCACATCTCCATCCGCCACTAAAATCCGAACTTCGCTATCAATACTCATCTCGTCAAAAACTAACTCAGCAATCTGTACACCCGCCACGACACCAGTTTGACGAATTACAATATCAGCCGCACCGAGCTTATCTAGCGGTACAGTTGCCACCGTCGTCCAGTCATATTGATCCTCAATATCTTCTCGCACCGACAACCGCACCAACTGACGCAAATCATCAATTAACGCAGCGGACCATTCTTGTTGTGTAAACGTCGAACCCATATTCCTGTACCGTCCGTTATGTCATAGAAGCGACAACAGCCATTTTACAATTAGGAAAATCATGTGCACAATTGCATTGCCGCAGATGGGGAACCGTAAAAATCCATTTGACATCATTTTCGGCAGATTAAGTAGGGGAGATTGCCGTGGGAGAGGGACGCTATGTACCAAGCGACCAGTTGGTATGACGCCAACAACACCAAAATCATCGTTGTGGGCGGCGCGATCCTGTTACTCGTATGTCTAAAACATGACATGCAATCCCAATCGCCTCGCAACACGCTACCTCCTAGCAACTGGACATTTCAACTCAACCTCAACACCGCAACCACTCGCGAACTTGAAAACCTTCCTCAAATCGGCCCTGCCATGGCCCAACGAATTGTGGAATTCCGCCATCACTTACCCAATAAAAAGTTCACTCGGATCAACCAACTACAACATGTTCGTGGTATCGGCAATAAAACACTCAACTCCATCGCCCCATTTCTGGTGCTATCACAACCGGACTAAGGATGGTGCCGGGAGGGATTTTTGTTGTTCAATAAACCGCGGCAAGTCGTCCCTCCGTTTATTATTCGCCGATGCAATATAACGCATTAAAAGTTCGCAAATAAATACGACCTTGCGAAACCGCTGGCGAAGCCGACAATGGTTCTTCGAGTTTATTTTGAGCCAACAATTCGAATTCTTTCCCTGGCTTACAAACCGAAACAACTCCGTTGCGGCCACACAGATAGATCTTTCCATCCGCATAAACTGGCGATGCTCGGTGGCGATCGCGATTGGTTCGTTGCTCGTAAAACTGTTCGCCCGATTCTTGATCTAACGCAATCAGATTACCATTCTGTCTACACAGATAAACAATGCCGTCTACCGCAAGGGGACTGGGAACATCCGGCGTGATATGAAATTGCCACTTCACATATTCCTGTTTTCCCGTAATGTCTCCCTGGCCCGTTGGTTTTAAAGCAAGCGTAATTCCCGCCTTTGCAGACGGGACGACAATCAGTCCCTTAATGGCTAACGGCGATGAAACGAATCTAAGTGTTGGGTCGTAACCCGCCGGAGGATGCAAGCCGCCGCAGCGCCAAATCTCATGGCCATCTTTTAAATCATGCGCAACAATATAATCAGCTCCATGCGTTAATAAAAAAGCCCGCTCTTTATCTCGATAAATCGTCGGGGACGCATAGGAATGCTCGTTTTCAGAACGAGCGTTACTTGGACGTCCCGTTTCCCAGATTGTTTTACCAGTCATCTTTTCTAAGGCAACCACGCGTGCTTCTCGAGTCTGCGCATTGCCGTCACCGTGAATCAATTGTAAGAATATACGGTCGCCATCAAGAATCGGGGTCGAAGTCATGCCAAAAGCAATCTTGAACTTACCAAATCTATCTTGAACATTGATGCTCCAGACCTCTTTGCCGCTAAAGTCATAACAGGCTAATGCGCCATTTGTAAAAAACACCCAAACATGCTTACCATCGGTACACGGAGAAGGGGAGGCTGCATTACCCTCGTCACCTCGTACAACCTTATCACCTTGACTCACCTTGCGTCGCCACAACTCTTTGCCCCCAGTACTGATTGCCAGCAACACCAGGTCATCACCAACCACAGTCGTCACAAAAATTTGATCATTCCAAATACAAGGCGTCGCGCCCCCAGGTCCTGGTAATGCCAACCGCCACTGAATGTTTTCAGTGGCACTCCAACGCAATGGCAACTCGGTTTCCCCAGACACTCCGTCACCGTTCACACCACGCCACTGGGGCCAATTCTCGCCATGCGCAATACTCACGGCGCAACACACACAACAAACGACAAACGCTTGAAAACCATTGACTATTGTTTTGTTGCTAAAGCTAACCATTGCTGTTCTCCATCCTGTTAACATCACTTCGAAATACTCGAATAAACAAAATCTCACACAACTACTTTAGTGTGATAGAAACCGTAACAGTCTCTCTAACTCTAAGCAAGTCTCTTTGTCCATTTCCCAATCGTACGGTTGTCGCCGACGGTCTGTAGAAAACAATCCCTTGCGTTGCATGATATATTTTTCTACGGCCAAGAACCCATCAAGCCCTGCCTGCAATTGCAGACTGACCAGAGCGCATAACGGAAACCAGGCGCGATAAGCTGCGTCAACGTCGCCACTTTCCAGTGCTTTCCACACGCAGATTACTTGCTCAAGAAATTCCATACCCGGAATCGTACCCGCAATTCCTCGCGAATAACTATCCATTAATGAAATACCACCGGATCCCTCAAAAATAGCAGCTTCTCCTTGCGTGGCATCACGCAGCGCCGACAACTTCGTCCCCAGCGGATTCGCCTCAGGCTTGAACATAATCCGCTCGGAACCATATTTCTCAAATAGCTGACAACTGACACTCAAGGGAATTTCCGCACCCACATACCCCGACGCGTCCTGCACGATCACCGGTACGGGTATCGCTTGGACAATCGCCGCAAAATAATCATGTAGTTCAGCTGCGGGTAAAGCAACGCTAATTGGGGGTATGGCCATCACCGCATCCGCGCCATTGTCCACTGCCGACTTAGCAAATTCGACTGCCGCCATTTTTGACTCTGCCCCAACGCTCGCCACAAAACACCTATCGCCTCGATCAAATTCCCCCAACCATTGGTGTAGCTGATTTCGTTCATCAGCGGTTAACCGCTGTAATTCGGAAACCATGCCCGTGCAAAACCCGTCAATTCGCAAACCCAGTGCCCACTGCATCTCCCGCTCTAAACTAGCGTAGTCCATGGAATCGTCTGCTAAAAATGGTGTGTGCACAACTGGCACAACCCCCCTAATCTGGCTTATCATAGATATTAATCTGTCCCAACGATGACACGCATGATTTAATTCCTAACTTCCTTTATAACATTTACACGCCGTTGCTCACATGAAAATAACAGCTGTTGAGGCAATCATCTGCAACGCTCGCATGCGGAATTGGATTTTCGTTAAGGTGACCACCGACCAACCCGGGCTCATTGGCTGGGGCGAAGCGACGCTGGAGTGGCATACGCGCAGCGTCGTAGGCGCTATTGAAGACATCGCTCCGTTGTTGATAGGCGAAGACCCTCGGCGGATTGAGCATTTGTGGCAACGCATGTTTCGTCAACACTTCTGGCATGGTAGCGGTATTACTCGCAGCACAGCCATATCTGGCATCGACATCGCACTATGGGACATCGCCGGAAAAATTGCTGACATGCCGTGCCACCAACTGTGGGGTGGGCCCGTTCGAGATTGGATCCGCACGTATTGCCACCTCGGCGGCGGACGAATGGAAGATTTTTATGAAATCCCAGCCGCTGATGCGCGGCGATTTGGTGATCTAGCCTCAGCGGCAGTGGAGCAGGGCTACACAGCCTTCAAGAGTATGGCCGTACCGCCAACCGCACCGATTACTGGAACAAAGCCAATCCACCGCGCCGTTGCCGCTGTAGCCGCGATGCGCGATGCTGTCGGTGACGACATTGATATTATGGTCGATTGCCACGCGCGGCCCTCACCAACAATGGGACTGCAATTCGCCAAAGCGCTTGATGACTTTGGGCTCTATTTTTTGGAAGAACCTTGCTGGCCCGAGCAAGTCGACGGGCTGGTTCGCATCACACAATCCACCACCACCCCCATTGCCACAGGCGAACGCATTACATCGCTAACAGATTTCCGCCGCCTCTTTGCAGCCGCAGGATGCGATGTTTGCCAGCCCGATTTGACGCATTGTGGTGGTCTCACTGCTGGTCACAAAATAGCAGCCTTGGCCGAGGCTCACCAGATTGCACTCGCGCCCCACAACCCACAGGGTCCCGTGTCCACGGCCGCTTCCTTAGAATTTGGGTTTTCGCAACCCG
>DTSG01000595.1 GCA_012965455.1 Planctomycetaceae bacterium
AACTGTCGGTTTGCTGCGTAATTCCAAAGTGCTCAAATAGCTCGTCCGCGGGAGCCGAAGCGCCAAAGCCTTCCATGCCCACAAATCGACCAGCGACACCAATATAACGATCCCAGCCCATTCGCAGGCCCGCTTCAACACCAACACGTGCTGTCACCTGTGGCGGCAGAATATCATTTCGATAGGCTAGGTCCTGTTCCTCAAAGAGTTTCCAGCAAGGCATACTGACGACTCGTGCCGCAATTCCTTCGGCTGCTAATGTTTCTTGAGCAGCGAGACATAAACCGACTTCACTGCCAGTTCCTAGCAGCAATACTTGGGGCTCGCCATCACAATCCTTCAATGTGTACGCTCCTTGATGAACACCACTGGCGGACGCATGCTGTTCACGACACAAGGTCGGTAGCGGTTGCCGAGTTAAAACCAACATTGCCGGTTGCTGCTGGTGTTGTATCAGAGCGTGATATGACTGGGCAACTTCATTGGCGTCTGCTGGTCGAAATACCAATAACTCAGGCAATGCACGGCAGGCTGCCAGTTGCGACACGGGTTGATGCGTCGGACCATCTTCACCAAGACCAATCGAGTCATGAGTCATGATGTAGAGCACACCTTGCCGCATGATACTGCTCAGACGCAATGCTGGCCGCAGGTAATCAGTGAAAATAAAGAAGGTCGCACAATAGGATCGCAATCCGGATAACGACATGCCGTTACATATCGCCGCCATCGAATGTTCGCGAATTCCAAAATGAAAATTGCGGCCACCACGATTTTTCGAACTGAAATCACCAGCATCGTCAAAATTCAACATCGACATGTTCGAGGGAGCTAAGTCGGCGGAGCCACCTAACATCCACGGATATTTTTCTGCCAAGCTATTGAGTACTTGTCCAGATGAAACTCGCGTCGCCAGCCCCTTGGCATCTTCAGGGAAGCAAGGAATGCCATCTTCCCAATTCGCAGGTAGTGCTCCCCGCCAAATCGCCTCCAGCTCAGCTGCTTCCGTCGGATTAGCAGCAGTGTACGTTGCCAGATCATTATCCCACTGTTGCGACAAGGCCTGCCCACGTGCTCCGACGCCACTCTGAAAATGCTCGATCACGCCCTCTGGAATAAAGAACTTCGGTTCAGCAGGCCAACCATAGGTCTGTTTGGTCAAAGCAACTTCGTCTGCGCCTAATGGTGCCCCGTGGGCAGCATGAGAATTTGCTTTGTTAGGGGAACCATAACCAATAATACTCTTCAGGATAATCAACGTTGGCTTATCGTTGGTCGATTTAAACTGCTCAAACGCAGCACGAATTGCATCCAGATCATTGGCATCTGCGACTGTAACCGTCGACCAGCCTAAGCTTTGATATTTGGTAGCAACGTCTTCGCTGTACGCCAGATCACATTCACCTTCTATGGTGATGTTATTGTCGTCATAGATCCAACACAGATTGGACAATTGCAGATGACCGGCCATAGAAGCAGCTTCGCAGCCAATCCCTTCCATGAGGTCGCCATCGCTGCAAATCACGTAAGTATCAAAACCGAACAGGGTTTGGTCGGCTCGGTCATAACGAGCGGCGAACCAGTTTCCGGCAATCGCCATACCAACACTCGTTGCAACTCCTTGACCTAGAGGACCCGTTGTCATTTCAATTCCCGACACTTCACCATGCTCTGGGTGACCGGCACAGGGACTATCAAGTTGACGGAAATTACGAATGTCTTCTAGCGAAATAGCTGGTCGAGTTGCTGCAGCAGCGTCTGACGATGATTGCGCAACCCCTGCTAAATGCAATGTCGAATACAACAACATCGACGCGTGACCACATGACAACACAAAGCGATCTCGATTTGGTAGTTCAGGGTGGACTGGATCAAATCGTAGAAACTCGTTCCATAACACATAGGTCACGGGTGCCAGCGCCATCGGAGTGCCTGGATGACCGCTATTGGCCGCTTGCACAGCATCCATGGAAAGTGTGCGAATTGTATTAATCGATAGTTGTTCAATGCTTGATGAATCCAACGTTCTGTACCCTCACTCTAAATAGCTTTTTGCCGGTTGCCTACTTTTATTACATCTAACCGTAGGACACTCTTCGTCCGGTTTTCTTTTTCGTCGCGTGAATGCCGTGAAATTTAAAGTTTACCACCGAATTTGGGAAAAGTGTAGGTTGGGTCCACTCGCAATATAAAATCAATGTTTTCAACCATACTATAATTGGTTTAATCGGCTTTATTCACTAGAATTAGGGGTACAACACTCATCTATACGAAACCGTCGAACTTATGGCATCCGCTCATATTTGCATCGCCTTTGGCCCGCTAGCAGTCTATCTATTATTGATGGGACTCATAAATGCTCTGCGCCGACCGTTTATTACAACTGGTGCCCGCGATTTATTTTCACTCTCGATTGCTCTTTCAGGTTTAGTGATGGTTGGCCCCGTTAATCTGTTTGTCCCGGATAGTGCCTTATCGGTGTTTGGACCTTGGGCTTGGGTTCTACTCTTTGCACTTTATCTGCTAGTTTCACTGCTCATCGGTATTTCCTGTCGTCCACGATTAGTTATCTACAACTTATCGAGTGAGCAACTCAAAAGTGTCCTTGGCCGCCTTGTCGCCCAACTTGATCCCGATGCGCGGTGGGCCGGTGATAGCGTCGAATTACCCAATCTTGGCATGCAACTGAGCATTGATAAACGCAATGCCATGCGCAGTTGTCAGATCATCGCTGTTGGCATTGAACAAAATCAAGCTAATTGGTCAAAACTAAAACGCGAATTAGCCACTGAGTTAACCAATGTCAAAGTCACCACAAACCCATACGCTATTTCAATGATCGCCGTAGCTTTGGTACTCGGAACCCTAATCGCTCAACAAATCATCGAGAACCACTCGTTGGTATACAACCAATTACGCGATTGGCTGTAAGAGCCCTCCTACGCTGCGCTGGTCCGCCAACGAATCACGATTATTGTATTGGCATAATACCCGTAAAAACACCCTTGGCTCGAGCGGGCGAGTATTGATATGATTCTGAAAGCGGGCACGTTTTGGATTACCCGTAGCCCCACCAAAACGTCTTGTTAAAACAACACTTATTTTGTAAAGTTTACGCAGGTTATTCCCCCCAAAAGAAATCCGATCCGCTTCAATAATTGATTTGATGCTATGTCTGATACCCCCCCAAAACGAAAACAACTCGAAAAACGAGTCTCCAATCTGGAGTCACTGTTTACCCATCTCGAAAAAACAGTGGTTGATCTAGATGATGTCGTCATTGATGGACAAAAAAAAATCGAGGATCTTTCTGACCGCGTCGATCATCTCGAACGGAAAATCGACTCGGAGAAGCACGACTTTCCCGATGAAATTCGTGACCTGCTGTAATCACAGCATAGATTTACTGCACTGCTAAATCGGAATACCCACGTGAATACTGAACTACCCTCTACACATGACCAACACGTTGACAGTGCCACAACCAACGACGAATCCAAGCAACCCTCGTTAGTAAAAGTATTAGGGAAATGGTCGGCCATGGCGTTGGTGGTCGGAGCGGTCATTGGGTCAGGTATCTTTGCAAAACCTGGCGCTAATGCCCTGGTCGGCAACTCCGTTGGCTTGATCATGATCGCTTGGACTGTGGGCGGTATCATTACGGTCATCGGTGGAGTCTGCCTTGCTGAACTCGCCTTAATGATGCCCAAAGCTGGTGGTACATACGTTTACATTCGTAAAGCGTACGGGCGTATCCCAGCATTTCTAGCCGGATGGAACGAATCCGTATTCTTTCAATCCTGTGGTAATTCGGCACTCGCCATCTTCTTTGTCATTAACCTAAGCTCGTTAATAGGAGTTGAATTCTCCAACGTTCAAACTGTGGGAATCGCGATTTCGCTAATTGCCGTACTCACCGTTGTGAATTGCCTCGGTGTGTTCTGGGGCGGCTTAGTGCAAAACATTACGACGGTTATCAAGGTTGGCTTCCTAGCGCTGATCGCACTCTTACCGATATTACTACTGTTCGTGGAAATTCCAGAAGTCCACGCAGCCAATTACACCGCAAATTTTTCCACGGAGAAAACGCCCGATTCACTAGTCATGATATTCACACTCGTCATGTTAAATGTAATGTGGGCCTATTCCGGCGGCTGGATGGTGACCGGAATTGCAGAAGAAATCAAAGAGCCCCAGAAAAACCTGTCGCTAGCATTGATCGGTGGAGCAATCTTTTTGTTTGTCATCTATATTGCCGTCAACATCGCATTTCATGGCGCATTGTCACTTGAGCAAATGGTCGAGATTGAGAACGATCCTGTAAGGTTAGTGCCACAAGAAGCAATCAGTATTTACCTGACACCCGTTAACGCTAGTTTAGGACAACTTGCCAAAGCCGTACTCAGTAGTGTCATCTTAGTAAGCGTCTTTAGTGCCTTGAACACTGGCCTGCTAACTCCGCCACGTGTGTTATTTGCGATGGCCCGCGATGAAATGTTTATTCCAGCCTTCGCCAAAATCCACCCGCGCTTCAAAACACCGCACATCGCCGTCATGGGGCAAGGGTTAGTTACCGTTATTCTCTTGCTAATTGTGTCTGGCTATGTCGTCTATCGCACAAATCAAGCAACGGATTCTGGATTGCCAGCTGGATCAGAGGCCAAGGGGATTTTTGATTATCTCACCAACATTGCCGTGTTTAGCGCGACCATTTTTATCGTGTTAACGATCGGTGCAATTTTCATTTTACGCAGCAAACATCCGGATATGGAACGACCTTACAAAGTCCCAGGCTACCCGCTCATCCCTTTGATCTCACTGATCGCCAATGCAATCTTCTTGATTCTCGTCGGCAGCGATGACATCGTTGTCGTGTTGTTCAGTGGCGGCTTCTTACTTTGTAGCTTGCCGCTATATTTTTTGTTTGCCGCAGCCAATCGCAAACCCACTGCTGGCGATGCATAAGAGCGTCTGAGATTTGTGGCTAATTGCGGGTTATGTTTTTCAACAACCCACGAGTGCAAATGTCCAAGCCATCCACTCTTAGCGATCACTATTCAGTTCTAAAATCTCACCAAGCACGATGACAATTCGTGGAGCTGCTGTTGGTGACGAATCCAACATGCCTGAAACACTATCAATAGCGCGCTGAGCGGTTTTAAGATACTCTGGTTTATCCAACTGTTTATATAGATACAGCAAATTGGCGGCTGTCACACTGTTGCCAGAAGGGCGGACACTGTCAATTGGATTCTTGGCTCGAGCAATCAAGGTTTCGTGGTCGCTAGAAGTAAAGAAGAAGCCACCGTTTTTCTCGTCCCAATATCTTTTAATTTGGGCTTGAGTTAGTGTATCCGCCTGCGACAGCCATTCTTCCTTGCCAGTTGCTCGATGTAATGCCAGCAATCCTTCGATAAAAAACGCGTAGTCGACTACGTATGCATTAAAACGAGCCTCACCTCGATTGTAACTGTGCAATAGTTGACCTTGATCGTTACGCATGTTTTCCAGGATGAATTTAGCGGCTTTCGAAGCGGCTGCAATATACTCAGGCTTCTCCAGCAATCTCCCAGCATCGGCAAAACCGCGAATCATCAAGCCGTTCCAACTCGTCATGATCTTATTGTCAAGCAACGGTCGTATTCGCTTATTGCGATGCTGCATCAATGACTGTCGCATCGACAATAGTTGTTTCTCTAGATCAGCAAGATCGGTTTTTCGAGCGACTGCTTCTTCCGCTCTGGTTTTGCTCATCAAAAGTGCATAGTAATCTTCCTCAAAATTAGGAGCACCGCTGAGCGCATAAATATCGGCGAACAACTCATATTGTTCGTTGGACAACAGCGATTTTACTTCCGCCCGCGACCACCGATAGTACTTACCTTCACTGCCCTCACTATCCGCATCAAGCGCTGAATAAAATCCACCGTTTTCATCCGTCATCTCGCGCAGCACGAACTCCAATAGCTCTTCGGTTATCTGACGATATTCTAGATTTCCGGTCAATTTGTAAGCTGCTGCATAAATGCTCGCTAATTGACCGTTGTCGTACAACATTTTTTCAAAATGGGGAATGTGCCAATATCGATCTACGCTGTAGCGATGGAAACCACCACCTAAATGATCTCGTATTCCTCCCATCGCCATATGGTCCAGTTGCCCAACTAGCATCTGCAGCACATGTTCGCTATCTTTGCCGGCGCGATTGAGTCGTTCTACTTCGAATAATAGAAATTCGAGATTACAGGGAGTCGGAAATTTGGGGACG
>DTSG01000596.1:0-364 GCA_012965455.1 Planctomycetaceae bacterium
AAGTACCGCCACGATGTCCAACCAGAGCATTCGGTGACCCTCAAAATCAAGAGCGAGAACAAGGATCTCGCCAGCGAGGATCGGGTGGAACTGGTGACCCTGCTTCGCGAACCGGCCATCTGCTATTTGAACGAGAAGCCACTTGGCCTGGTCCGCGAGGGCCTGCAGATCCATTCCATCCCCAGCCAGCCTGGGCCGGTTCGTGTCCGCATTGTCCGCCGGGGCCAGCAGGTGATCCGTTTTCAGGCCCCCGAATTAATCAGCGGTGCCCCCTTTCGCACTGACCGGCTTACCTATTCCTACAGCAGCGTCTTTCAACGCGAGTTCGACCGGCTGTTCAAATAACTCCCCCCGATCCGCTTCT
>DTSG01000596.1:385-6266 GCA_012965455.1 Planctomycetaceae bacterium
CGGAAATGGATCGTCGAGGTCACCCACGAGAAACTTGACGCAACATCCCAAACCTTCCCGCTCCAACGAGCTAAGTGAGGTGCGCTGGCTTTGCCGCCGATGAATGCCTCTTTATGCAATGAAGTACGATGGCGAGTGCCTAAAGGCCGATTTATTCTACGATATCTTGCCCCAACAGACTGGCTTTCTTTTTCTTGTAGTCATCCTCTGATAATAATTTTTTGGCCAGTGCTTGATCGAGGGCATCAATTTGCTTGAAGTTAGTGACCTTATTGCGCAAAGTCGCAACTTTTCGATCATATTCCTCCTGAGAATCGACACCTATTTCCAACAGTTCCTTGCATTTAGCGATATCCTTTTCGACGTCCTCTTCAACTTTGACGAGCTTTGCCGCTTCAACCAATTCTAGTCTCTCGCCTTTAATCTCTCGAATCTTAACTTCCAATTCCGATTTCTTGAGATCGAAATTCTGAATGCGCTGAAAGGCCTCGACCACTTTTGCATCCGAATTTTCCTCACCGCTCCGCAAAGACTCGGCGATTCGCTTGCCGATGATTAAGTAGCATTCATCATACTTGTTGAGTAGATCCGCCAACTCCATTTCCACCTTCTTAATCACCGCGCCTTGCGCAGCTCCAGTACCGGCGGAAACGGCCGCGGTCGTGACTCCTTTTTTAATTTTATCAAACACTCCCATGATAATTCTCCTGTATTTTAGGGTGAAATAGACTTAGATAGAAAATGCTATTTGTTTTTAGGATCAATGTAATCATCTTCTCTAGCAAGCATCTCTCTCTTCTCCTTGGTGTTGTGTGTCAGTCCGCCAGCAAGAAGAGCTCCTCCGGGCCCGGCCAAGATATATGAACCGGCTACAATGGCCAATCGCTTGCCATCCCAATTCTTGATAGTACCTAGTTCCTTTACCGAAACCTGCGGTGTAATGATCGATTCAAAATCCTCTGCTTGCGGTACAGGTATGTCAGGGATCTCTCTTTCGGATCCATCCGCCTTTTTCGATTCGAATGCATACAATGGGATGTCTTTGGGTTGTTTCCAATTTGACCAGCCCTTTTTCCATATGCAATCGTCATTTTTCAGGCTGCCTTCAAGCAGCGCTCGTTTGATCTCAATCGCCGATAATGGGCCATAAGCATTGTCATCAAAATAGGCGACCCAAACTTTTTCGTTTTCTGAAACCGACATGACTTCTCCTTAGATAAATTACCCTTAGTAGAGTATGGATAAACTATTATAACGGACGCCAAGTCCTACATGGGTCGTTTGGCGATTATACGGTTAATTTTTTTGTGCGTTAACTTCATGACCACCTGTAGCTCCCGATAGCTGCACAGCACATGGCCTGTCAACAGCTTACACCATCCGCTGGGGGGTCCCTGCGTGGACAACACGCACCGAGTTGATGTGCATTTGCTGCGTAAAGCAAATAATTTCCCAAATGGTTTTCGGTAAGTTATACTCAAAACTTAACACCCCTCCGTCTGGCAATTTTTATATTTGGATTTTCGATGTTCTCTCGTATCGCCATAGTCTTTCTCATGAGCAGCTCGCTCTGTCACGCCCAACACTCCTGGCAGAAGCCTAAGCCTTTGATTCCGCGAGTATCCGTCGAGAAGATCATCGGGCCGATCGAGAATGCGGCACCGTCTAAAGATCGACACATCGTCTGGGTTTGGGGTTACGACAAGCCGCACGCTCCGGGAGCACACGATTACCTGCGAATACGTGATTTGATGACCGGTCTGCTAAAAAAGGTACCGAACCTTACGGTGGATACGGCTTACCTCTTTCCGACGCAGACGCAGTTCGATAAAGCGGATCTAGTAGTGATGTTCCTGCATCTGCCGCAGTTGACGACGAGGCAATACGCGCTGTTCCAATCGTACATTCGCCGTGGTGGCGGTGCGGTGGCGATTCACGAGACCGCCATTATTAGACCCGCGTCGGAGGGCAAAAAACTGGCGGAATGTTTGGGTATGGCGTGGAACGAAGGGCAATCCCGGTGGGGCGCAATCTTTGAAGACATTAGCATCGACAATCAACACCCAGTTTTCAAAGGCTTTCGTGATAAGCTGAGGATAAATGATGAGTTTTACTGGGATCTGAACAAAGTCGACGGTGTTCAAGTGATTGGTAGTGTACGAACCGGTCCGCCCAACAGTAGCGCCGCACGGGTGCCCGCCTCGATGCTTTCCACAAAGCCCTCACCGATGTTCTGGACGTTGGAGTCCGGAAAGGGGCGGGTGTTCGGCACGACGCTAGGGCACAACACATTTAGCTACTATGACCCAGAACTACGCATCGTGCTGTTTCGGGCTATGGCATGGGCAATGCGCGAAGCGCCCGGTCCCCTGATGCCGTTAGTGTTTGACGGCATTACCAACGCTGCCGGGTTGGTGGGCACGACAGACGACATGCGTAATTGGAAAGGAAAATTGAGGACGCCGCCCGAAAAATGAACGATCATGTGACAAGCCCCATTGCTAGCAAGCCTCTTATTGGAATTTCTCCGATCCTACGCAGGTAGGCACATATAATACGATGAGTATGAAACAAAATATTAAAACACATATGCGTTTCAAGGTTGAATCTCACAACCAGCCAGAGACGTCCGGGCAAGAGGAACATAAGTCGCTACGTTTACCCCGTTGGTTGATTCGCGCAGTGGTGTTCAGCGCGGTTACGTTGTGGGGTAATTGCTTTATCGCCTCACAACCTCCGGCGGTATCAAGCACACAAAAAACGATTCAGGCACCTGCTGATCCGCGCGTCCGTGGCTTGGTAACGATAACCCACGTCGCTTCGGACAACTGGCGGTTCACTTATGATTTGTCGCGTGACGCGCGCAGCATTTTTCTGGGACCCAAGACCGAGAAATATCACGCGGCATCATGGGAACTTCCGGATGGATTCTACATCCTCGTAGAGGGGCCCTACAGTTACCTAGAGCGGCGGGACGGAAAACCGTTTCGGCAAGTGGCGATCGACGTAACCTCGTACCGCCAGATCGTTCCCTACGCCCCGCAACCCTTTGGGCTGTTCGACCAGGGAACCGCCGTGAATACGGGCCCGTTGGGCTTTGCGGCCCGCGTCGGTGAGGCACGCATGATGATGTCATTTTTGCCCAAATACTCGTTTGTTGGCCTGCCGGACGAGACGGTGTTGGTTCCCGGTAAAAAACGGGGAATGGTCACCGAAATCGACCTGCCTTCACAGGGCCTGTTCGTTTATTTTGGAAAACTGCAGGGGCTATATGAAACTGACAGAACTCAGTCGATTCTGGATACGCGTTTTCCCAGCACGTTGAGGAAGCCCTATCTTTCCGCGGTTAAAGCCTACGCGTCATTTTACGATCGTCGACTACCGCACTCAGCGCCAGAAAAACTTGTAATCATGGTCAGTTATCAAGTGGATAACGATCCCCTTGTCGCCAATCGATTGCTTAGTTTGGGCGGTAACGCCCAGCATTTCCAGATTATGGCTAAGGCCCGCGGCCCACAGACACTCACAGCAGATCGCCAGGACATACAGAAAATGCAACGGTTTTTTGCCCATGAAATGGCCCACATCTGGCAGACCTCGCTCGGTAGGGACAACGCTCGATGGTTCAATGAAGGTGAGGCCGAAATGTTGGCACTGTACGCGTTAGAACATCATGGCCACATCACCCATGTTGAGGTGGCGCAGAACTTAAGTGCCCGTGTCCCTCAATGCGTAGAGAGTCTGCGTCGTACCAGCTTGCTCGAAGCGCATCGACGAGGTGAGCCACAGGCCAATTACACCGCCGGCGCACTTGTCATCGCCTCCGCGCTGTCAGCCATTTCCGCCGATGGAACACAGGAAGACATTACGGCACTTGATCGTGCGCTGCAAACTCGACCAATCAGTGAGCGACGCAAGCAGCCCCTAGAGGCATTTCAGGCGACACTGAAGCAGCTCGGCGCCGAGCCCAAAGCCGTAGACGCGATCGGTACCTTTATCCGTGTTCACCACGATGACCCCTTCGCCGCTGTGCGTCTCCTCTTTGATTCCACCGGTCTGGCCTACAGCGTCGACGGAACCACGTTAACGATTGAACCTGTACGAAACGCGCGATAGGACGCAACGATACCGACAAAACGGGCGCCTATCGGCGGCAACAAGCGGAAGGTCCAAGTGTGTTACAATCAGCCCTTTAGAAATAGCGTTAATGCCAAAGTTTTTTCATGTCAACTAATCCTTATAAGTCATGGGGTATATATACGATTACCCTGCTCATTCTCGGCATTACCGAACGTTTTACGTTTCCGGAAAACAGGCCCCTAGACGACCTTGTCGATGCCACGATTATCGCGGTGGGCTGCGTCGGCGCTATCGTTTGCTGGTTTCTATCGTATCGCACCTTGACCGATTCTTCGACGGACCTTTCAAAAAGCAGGGCCCAGATTGCAATCACCTGGGTATTCGGACCCGTAGCCGGTGTCACGGCAGCAATCTCACCTGCAGTCGATATTGATGGAGGCTTGTTGCTGTTTTACCCTCCGGTGCTGGGTCTTTTTCTGACAACGTTTGTATTGCCCGTCCTTTTTTTCCTGCATTACAGGAAGTCATCAATGAATAACTCAGTGCCAACCGAGCCTGAAAAATGAAACCGATCTCAAAAAAACAAGAACTCTGGAACCACAAGACGCCTGTAGTCTTTTCGCCGCTGTTTGCTTGGCCTCCCAAACCCAAAGACGCGTTCCTGGAGCTCACGAAACGGTGGGCCACGATTTCCCGCAACGTCCTCTTTCTCGCGATGGCGTTTCTGGTGTTCCGCTATCTCATTGCGGACAATACCGCGCTGCGATCTTTGTCGCTGGGATGGGTGGGCACCATCTTTCTGCGGAACTACCTGTTGATGCTGGTCATAGCTGGCGGACTACATCTCTATCTCTTTACTTTTCGAATGCAGGGAAACCGTTTGAAGTACGATCCTCGCGAAAAACTGTCGAAGAGCCGAAAATTCTCCTTTCAAAATCAGGTCTGGGACAACATCTTCTGGTCCCTAGCCAGCGGGACGACGATCTGGTCGATTTATGAGGTTCTCTATTTTTGGGGCGTGGCCAACGGAGTGATTGGCACCCTTACCCTGAGCGAATATCCGCTGGTCTTCCTGATCTGGCTGCTGGCACTGCCGGTGCTGACATCCTCTCACTTCTACTTTATCCACCGGTTACTTCACTGGCCGCCGCTGTATCGCACTGTGCATATTCTGCACCATCGAAACATCCAAATCGGCCCCTGGTCAGGGTTGTCGATGCATCCGGTGGAACACGTTTTTTACATTTCGTCCGTGTTGGTGCATTTCGTCATCCCGTCGCATCCCGTGATCCTGTTATTACACCTTTACAGCCGCTGCTTGGGCCCGGCGTTTTCACATGCGGGGTTTGAGAAGTTACAGGTGGGCGATACCAGCATCGTCACTGCCGCCGACTTTCACCACCAACTCCATCACCGATATTTTGAATGCAATTACGGCACTACCGACGCGCCCTGGGACAAATGGTTCGGCACAGATCACGATGGAACTGACGAAGCCACCATCCGAATCCGAGAGCAACGCAAACATCGAACTGCGGCGGGTCTGGATTGAATTTCCAGACTTTTTATGATGTCACGGGATCGCTTGTCAGCACTTTGACGCTGCCTGCTATTTAGGAGCGATTTTAAAGCGTATGTCATCGGTGAAATTTCGCGTGCCATTGTCCTCATCTCGCCCTTTACCGCCCTCATCTTTCAAGTTTGGGCCGACGCTATACAGCAAAAAGCTTTTAGCTTGCAGCCGGTAGATCAGGGACTTACCACGAAATGGGTCCTCGGGGAGTTTTTTAATATAGACGCC
>DTSG01000597.1 GCA_012965455.1 Planctomycetaceae bacterium
GCTTGGTGATTGATAAGAACTACTGGCTCAAGACAATTCGTAGGTCACAGACATTAGTATGGGTAGGGCCGGTCTTGATGAGAGCTTGCAGCTCATCAAAAAAAGTGTACGCATCGTTACGTTGCATCGTACTTTTTAGATCGAGTGAGGATGCTAAAAACTGGTTAACAACATTGGAATTAATGAATGCTCCGGCGGCATCCGTAGGTCCGTCTTCGCCATCGGTGCCGGCAGACATGATAAACTGCCGCTGCATACATTGTTGCGGCGCCGTGGTGTCGGCAAGTTTCCTAGCCAATGCGGCTAGTACGAGCTGTTGATTGCGACCGCCGTGGCCTCGGATGCTGGCGTCGGCAAGTTGGACCACGGGTTCGCCACCAGAAATATATGCACGTTTTCCACCCGCAGAGGTCATTTTACGAGAACACTCAGCAAGTTCAAATCCAACATGTTCAGCTAATCCTTCTAATTTAATATTCGCCGTATGTGTTGTTTCATACCCCAGGTTCGTCGCGGCTTGAGCGGCGGCGTCGACAGCAGTACGGTTGTTGCCAATCACATCTACCGAATAGGTGGACGGTAGAGTAGATAATGGTACGTGATTCTCGATGGCGGTGAGACAGCGTTGCACTACGGGCTGCTGATCGTCGAGAAAATGGCGCAGCACGTCGATTGCTATTTCAATTGGCTCTGTGTCCATAACGGTTGGTCCAGAAGCAATGAGATCCAACGGATCTCCTAAGACGTCGGAGATAACTAGGCTGGCGAAATGACGGCTACTGCAGCGAGCAGCCAATCGGCCACCTTTGACGTCACTCAGCTTTTTCCGTACGGAATTTAGTTGTTGGATATTGGCGCCATGGCTGCTTAATAGCTGTGTGATCTGTTGTTTGTCGTCGAGTGTAATCCCTGTGATTGGCGCAGGCAGCAATGCGGAGCCGCCGCCGGATATTAAGCAAATGCAGAGATCTTGAGGGTTGGCTGAGGTGGTTAAATCAAGTATTTGCTGCGTACCGTGTATGCCCTCGACCGTGGGCTCGTTGCACTGGGCTCTTCGAGCGGGATGAGTAGTTATTTGTGGCAACTCGCTAAGGCAATCCTCCGGTACATTAACCCATCCCGTGATATGTGACTGCAACGGAGAATTCTCAAATGCTTGGATAACTCCCCGAGCCATCCCAGCAGCTGCCTTACCCGCTCCGACAACTATTACCCTCTCCACGGCGTTCAATGCGACTGTAGTGGAACCGACGTGGACTTGTTGCTTGTTAACGTGAATGGCTTGCCGCACCAAAGTGGCACTGTCTACCGCTGCTAGGGCTGCATCCCAGATTTGTAGAGCGTGATCATGTAGAGGATCGGTATTCATCGAAAGATCTATTCCTCGTTTTCATTCATGACTGGCAGTCGGGGCGAGTGGTTTGCTAAGTATTGAATACCGACTCGCGACGGGAAGCTGTTTCAGACTGGATTGCTGAGCTTGCTTAAGGTTGTTGAAGACTACTTCAGGGTGTGGCCGTGGTTTGTCGGGAGGTATTTTGGGGATTAGGAGGTGTTGATGGCTTGCGGTTGGAGATTTGTTTTTGAATACTGATGTTGTCAATATTCACTGCACCTAATCCCATCAGCGCAAATGAAACAGTAACTTCTCCATCGCTGTCGGCTACGCGATACAAAGTAAAGGATTGCCAGCCGGCGGTATGATGAAACCGATCGGCTAAGACTGTCCCCGTAATGGAATCATAAATGACAAGGCCATCCCCTTGATGTTTCAATGGTGCTGGTATATTTACCCAGCCATGAATTCGTAATACGTCGCCAGCTTGTACGGCAACGCTAGGGCTACTAATCCAAACGGGAGCAGATAACAGCGAGCTAGCGGCGAGATTAGGGTTGTGCCACGCTTGGATGCGTAGGCACCGATTGCCTTCGCGAGGATTGTGAGAAGTGATTTCGACGAGCGACTTGACAGAGTGATTGGGGTCGCGGTGATGTTTCCATCCTCCCCGCTGCATTTGATTTAAGTCTTCCATGCTGCTTCCTAGAAGCAGATTGGGTGACCATGTTGATTGTTGTAACCCTAGTGTTGTCCATGCGGATTGCCCAAATGTACTGGTGTGCAGGCTCAACGGGTTGGAGACGAGATTATGATCATATTGGCTGAGAGCTTGCCAGGCCTGAAAGCGAATTTTTCGCAGGCTATTCTCCGCTCCGGTCAAATACTGATAGGCAACATCCCATTGATTCGTGGCGACGACATTTCGGGAACTGCGATGGGCCGCAGTCGCTTGGTTGAACGTGTCGGTGAGTGACACTGCGGTAATTGACTCAAATGTACGTAAGTACTGCACTCGCGACAGCTCCAACTGTAGGATGTCATACGTTAGTTGCAGTATCCGCTGTCGATTTAGATAGATTCGTCGTTGGATATAATCCCTAACAAGTGGGTCTGCCGTCATGACGACAAGTGAATATGGAGCTGTCGGAGTCACGGCGATGCGATTATTGGATCCGCGATTAGTACGGATGCGGTGGATGGCCGAGTAGTTAACATGGTAGGGTAAGTACGTTAGGGGAACCCCCGGCACATCAAAGCTGATAAGCTCATCATCGTTTGGCCGCGTGACGATTTGCTCATGGTCATCGCGATTAAATAGCCAGACCAATCGAGTTCGCCCTGTTTTGGTCATGTAGACCGTATGGTGCTCCAGAGGTGAGTTGACGACCCCTGTGGATGTGCCACCGGCTACCCATGGTTCAATAAGTTGCAATTCACGATTTAGACGCTCTAGCACTCGTATTCGTAATATTGTTTCCTTGTCGGTTCGGTCGAGTCGCGAGAACGACTGGAAATGAATACCGCGGGCGCCCATCGCCAATGAGCGGTGCGTGACCATAGCCAGTTGGTCGTAATTGATCGTGGTTTGGCCTTGAAATGAGGTCGGCTGAGAAGGTTGCCTAGAAGACTGAGATTGAATCATGGAATATTGTTGTTGCAATAGAACTGGGGAAATTTGTGTGGCAATGGAAATCCAATAGGGCGTGCCACGCCTCAATTCATTCATGGCTTGGGTGATTTGGTTTGATGACTGCTCAAGCGTAAGGCTACTATGAAGTGGTTGCCAATTGAGGATGACGAGGTCGGCATAACGACTGACTTGCTTGAATTGATGAGCGGCTGTGACAACGGTTGGTCGGGCGAGTTCCGCTGGAAGCGTTTCAATTAATTCACTAGCGGCTTGAAGTGTTTCTAAGGTCGATTCTCGTTGATGCTGTCCGAGGTTCCAATTGAGTATTGGTTTGGTGCTGGCCGTTGGACTCAATTCCGCGTTGAGGTTAGGAGGTACAATCAATTTTAGATCAAGTCGATAAGCATCTTCGAGTTGTTGGTGTGTAGGGAAATGTTTGAGGGCGACTGTGTTAAATCCCAATTGATGTAAGTATGCCAATGATTCGCCATTATGCTCGATGATACGAGGCATAAATGGGATTCCGTTTACGAGTAATATCGAATCTTTGATTTCGACTCGGTTGGCGTGGGATTGTGTGTTGGGTGCAGGACTTGTTTGAGAACTTTGGAAATTCGCCAATGCGGTTTTTAGCTCAACGGGATTAGTGGGACCAACGTAGGGCGTTTGCATGTGGAAAGAGTCGATCCACAAATCCAGTGATCCTTGCGTGCTGTAGGCGTTTAGTATGACCGCTTTGATATATGCTTGCCGACCGTCAACTTGCGAACCGAATTGTGATCGTAAACTGGGAATTTGGTTTTGCAATCGAGTACGGATGCGTGTGATGGTGAGTTTTTGCCAACGTAATGGAGTGTTATAGCTGTCACCGCGGATCATTATTTCAAGTGGTTGCCCAGTTTGTGGATCGATGGATCTCGGTAGCACGACTTGAGCAATCAATTGGATGGGGCTACGACTTGCTCGAACCCAAAGAGACGGGTTTATTTCATCGATGAGTTTCACGTGTGGCGTGACGTAACGATAGTGAATGAAAGTTGCTAGCCCACTCACTAATTGGATATGTTCGCTTTGCGATCCATGATGATACACACGGGTGTCTTTACCGTGTGCTGTGCTGACCACTCGGCCATCGGTTTTGAGCAATGACCATTTGGTTTGAGATGTTTCAAACGAGTCGGAAAACTGTGCGACTACTGGACGGCACAGACCGCAGATTAACAGAGCGCAGAGTAGCCATAAGCGAAAACCATGAGCATCGTGATCATGATACCCACGTTGGGCGTGTCGGTCTTGATATCGTGAAATCTGCACGACCTCGGCGCTATCCATAGCTGTTTTCTTATTAATATCACGTAATTGTCGAAAACTATCGGTTTTTACAATAGTTTTAATCGTATCCTTGCGATTTACGTATCACGGATTTTATGTTTGATTTAATTTTTCATCTAGCCCAAAACAGACAACGAGCCGCTTAACTCGAAGATTAAGCATGTAAGTTGTTTGGTTGATCGATAGGTCTATATTTAGCGTGAATTAAAGTGCATATGCTTATCATTTGAAGTGTGTGGCTGTATAGGCTGTTTATTGACGTGGTTTGAGGTGAAATAACAGAGAGAGTATGAAGAATTGGTAATGCGAGAGATTCCGGATTTTGATTTATTGTTGAAGCTCGAAAGTCCTAATGCCTTAATTGAGCGGTTAGACGAGATATCTAACGACGCACCTAGTGAATTTGCGGATCGGCTATCAGTTGTTGTGACCGCCTTGAAGATTCAGGCTGAGGGACGTAAATGGATTATTGCCGAGCTACGTGAAACGTTAGATCAATTACGAGTTGATTTGCAGTACGTATTGCTAGATTTAGAGGCAACCCGCCGCGAAAGAGATGATTTAGCACGGCAATAGTTTCCCTGGATATTATCTACCTACCAATAAACTGCCCGCTTGTTATTAGATTCAAGTTTTATTTTCGAACGTGACTTTCTCAATCGAATGGCTGATAATGGGGAAAAGGTGAATTAGGGTAGCAATAGCATAATCATGGTTCTCTAGAGACTTCTTAATGTCGGATATAAGCCCTCAAAAACTTGTACGCCGCTGCACCGAAGCAGGAGTTGTGGAAGTCCCTCAACTTGACGCAGCCCTCAATGAGGCTGGAGGTGCAGACACTGAATTGAGTAAATTTACGAGTGTCTTACTACGTAAAGAGCTGATTACCAATTGGCAGCTAGAACGATTGGTGACCAATAAACGAGACGGTTACTTTTACGGCAAGTATAAGATTCTCTATCTTGTGGGAACAGGGACTTTCGCTCGAGTATACCGAGCCGTAAATACCGAGAATAATCGAGTCTGTGCGGTCAAGGTTTTGCGCATGCGTTATAGCGACGATCTAGGTGCAACTGAGCAGTTTATGCGTGAAGCTCGGATGGTGATGCCGCTAAAACACCCAAACATTGTTCGAGTTCACGATGTCGATTCGTGGCGTGGTCGGTATTACATGGTGATGGATTTTATCGAAGGCCAAAATCTGCGAGATTTCATGAAGCTACGCAAGCATGTGGAACTCAACGAGGCCATTAAGTTGACTAATGATATCTGCCAAGGATTAAATTTTGCATTGCAAAACGGCATGACCCATCGCGACTTGAAGCTATCGAATGTATTGATTTCCAGTAAGGGGCGAGCCGAGTTGGCCGACTTTGGGTTGGCTTCGATGATTAACCCGAAAGATGATAAAGAATTCGCGAACGCTCCTAACCCCCGCTCGATTGACTACGCAGGATTAGAGCGAGCTACAAATGTGCCGCGTAATGATGTTCGCAGTGATATCTTCTTTGTTGGTTGTATGTTGTACCACATGCTGTCTGGGCGGCCGCCGTTGGCAGAAACACGAGATCGTATGCAGCGGTTGCATGTCGAGAGATATCGTGATATCCCACCGGTGGGAAAATTTGTGAAAGGGCTGCCGCATGCGGTGATTAACATCATCAATAAATGCTTGGCATTTGACCCCGCAATGAGATATCCAAATTATGATCCGATTATTGCCGATCTCGCTGCCGTTAAAGATGCGGATGCTATCTTGTTGCAGCGGATTGCGGAGACAACTGAGGATGGTGAATCAGCAGCTGATAATGTTCGGGGCGGAGTGATTCAGCAAGAGGGCGAAAACAAGACAATCTTGGTTGTCGATTCACGGCAAACGATGCAAAACTTACTGCGGGTACAGTTGGGCAAGCGTGGATACCGAGTGCTCTTCGTGTCCAATGCTGAACGGGCGATTCAGCGTTTGAAGGATTCTCCGGGTGAATTTGATTGCGCCGTATTTTGTACGGGGGAATTGGGTGAATCGGCGATAAACGTGTTTAATCAGCTCGATGATGACCATGTAACCAGCAAATTACCTGCGCTGATTATTGTTGAAAAACATCAAGCAAGTTTTGCTAGCCAAGCTCGACTAAGTGACTTGCACTCGTTATTGCATCAGCCAGTCAAAGTGCGAGAATTGCGGGCGGCATTGGTGAAAGTGATTGGTCGGCGGGACCAGCTATAATGCTGGAAGGGTTAGACGCGAATAGTCTTCCAGCCGCCATGCAGGAACCTAGCGAAGACCAGCACGCTGCGAACGGAAATGTCAACAACCATGGCGTACCATGCTCCCCGCACGCCCAGATTCATCCCTTGCAGCACTATATCGGTAAAGGGAATGCTGATTGTTTCCCAGCATAAGTAATACGCTAATGGAATTCGGATTCCTAGTAAGCCGATAATTGAGAACAGCAGTGGCCATTTGGTGTCACCGGCACCTCGCAGCGAACCGGTCATGATAATGACGATTGCCAGCGCGGGCATACTGATGGCGACGATTTGTATCAGCGGGGCGGCTAATGTGACTGCTTCGCGAGTGTTGTCACCGATGAACAGTCCAGTTAATATTTCAGCACCGAAATAAAACGCTGCTCCGGCTCCAATCATTAACGTGCCCCCCCACGCGCACGCCAGCAAAATACTGCGGGTGGCGCGATCCGGTCTGTTAGCGCCAAGGAATTGACCAACGAGGGTGGTAGCTGCGATTGAAAACGCATGCCCAGGTAAGTAGGCCATTGCTTCGATGCGGATGGCTGTTCCATGAGCAGCTGCTTGGACAGATCCGAGGCTGTTGATGATAGTTAGAAACCACATTTGAAACATGACCATACACATCATGTCGATGCCGCCTGGCACACCAATTTTAAGTAAACGCGAGAGGACATCCCAATTGGGTTTCATCTGGGAGAGGTGTAATTTCAAATGAAATCGGCCTTTAACAAGGAAGCCGATAATGATGGTGCCACCAACCATATAGCCGATTGCGGTTCCATAGGCGATACCATCCCAGCCCAATTCTGGAAAGGGTCCATAACCAGTGACTAGGCACAAGCTCAAGATTACATTGACCACATTCACAATAAACATAGTGATGAAGCCGCTCATGATGTCTCCGGCACCGCGCAGGCACGCATTGCTGATCATGTGTAATATGGCAAACGGTATTCCAGGAATGACAATCCGAAAATAGACAATTGCAGCCTGCGTCGCGTCATCCGGTAGTTGCATGATGGCGATTAATGAGTCGGCATACAACCAGGCGATTGTTGTAATTACTGTTAGCATCGTGAGTGCTAACAAGATGGCTTGGTTTGTCACGAAAGAGGCATCGCGATATTTTCCTGCTCCGAAATAACGTGCGACTAAAGCCGTGGCTCCTACGCCAATGATGCCGAAAATACAGGGGATAACCCAGAGAATGTAAGCCGTGAGATTAATGGCGGCTAAGTGCTCCGTATATAAATATTTTGCAGTTAGCCAGTGGTCTGTCCAAGTGACTAACAATACGAGAAATTGCTCAATGACAACAGGAACCGCTAGCCATAGCATCGGCTTGTAGTTCGTTTTGGAATCGATGATGCGTGATGCGGTTGCCAAGAGGGATGCTTTGATTTAAGTAAAAGGAAGGCAGTGTGGAGGGAAGCGATGGGGCAGCAAAAAGTAGTGCAATTCGTAAGTATCCACCTGTTTGGACCAAGAGTCAACGACCCACGAGTGACGCCCGCTTAAGCAAAGTGCAGGTGTGGCAGGTAAATTTCAACCACGAATCAACCACGAACGTGGAATTTGGGTTAATTGCCTGTTGGGCCAACTGTATTATCCACAGACCGTTTTTAGTGATCGAGGATGAACTCATTACTGTTGAGCAGGGCCCACCAGATATCCTGAAAGATTTGTTCAGGAGAGATATCTGGTTTAGCAAAAAGGGCGAGGATGAGTTTCTTTTCATTCGCTGATGGGTAGCGGGCGACAGAGGCAAGGAACAAATGATCAATTTTGTTGTTGACTGGCATAGGACTGTTGATGATTTTTCCTAGCACCGAAGTACTAGTAATGCTCGTGGCCTGCTTCATTAAATCTCCGTTCATGAGCACCAGCGATTGATGGACATCCCCATCAAATGAATTGGTCTCGTCACCGTCGTCTGTTTCCATACGTTTGGTGAATTGCCCTAACCATGTACGTTGTGCAAGTTGTTGTTGCCCAATCGTAGTGGCCGAACGTTTCTTGCCACTCAATACTAGCAACGACTGATAGACTTCTTCGGGTTCCAATTGACGTGAATAATAACGGCTGAATAACGGTTGATCGCCGAGTTCAGGACTGTCGATATCGTTGGAGGTAGAGTATTTGCTCGAGCGAGCGAATGGATCGCTGAGAACAATCCATTTCATGAGTGATTTTAAATCATAGTTTGAGGATTCTGTTTGCTCCGACAGTATCAATAACAGTTGTGGGTGAGAAACAGCTAGGTGAGGTCCCATATCGTCCACTGATGGAGTAAAGCCATATCCCAGGAAATGACTCCACAATCGATTGACGAGCGTCCGAGCAAGCAATGGTGACTCGCTCGTGAGTTGAGCGAGTTGTTCTCGCAGGATGGTCTGGTCGCCGGTAGACGAATCTGAGGTGGCATTTAGTTTGCTCGGCGGATGTCCAAGGAACGAAGGGAAAACCATTTGGGCAACACCATTGGGGCGTTCAAAGAAAACACCAACGCGGCCGTCCGCCGTTTTAACTCCACCGGAATCCACATTCGTTAAGATGGTTTGTCCGTTTACTTTGGTTGCCTGTATTCCGCTGAGAAAGGCATCGAGTTCCCAGAAATGATCTTGAGCAATGTCTGATGTCGGGTGGTGATGGCATTGAGCACACTGCAGTTTTTGACCTAAGAAAACACTTGAAATGCGGCTCGTCGCCAAAGTGGTGTCATTCTTGGTGAGTGAAGCGAGTAGGAAATTCACAGCACCGTTAAATTGTTCTGATTCGGCTTCAGCGGCACCTTTGGCTGAAATCAATTCAAAGACCATTTCGTCATAAGGTTTATTGGCCGTAAAACTTTCACGTAGGTATTGCTGTAAGCCCCCCCCGGTTTGCGTTGTCACCACCGAGACCACCTTGTCGGCCAATGAGTGTGTTTGTCCAGAACGTCGACCAATGTTGTGTGAATTCTGTTCGATAAATGTCGCCATAAAGCAAAGTGTCAACGAGTTGTTGTCGAGCGTCCGCCTGATTAGATGGATTTGGTTGCTTGGATGTACGATTAAATCGCTCTAGTTCGTCGGTCGTGGGCACTCGTCCAATTAGACGCAAATACACACGCCTCGCCCATTCTAAGTCAACGGCGACTTCTGAAGGGGAGATCCCGTTTTCGTTCCATTTCTTTTCGAGTTCTCGGCGGATGCGACCTAAGATTGCGTCTGTTTCAGCAGGTACCACAGTATTGGTATTGGCTAATGCTAAAGGGTGTTGCCAACGTTGATGAATGGGTGGTAGTGAGTCGATTCCACCTGCTTGTGTATTAACGTCGGCAGGGCCAATTGGTCTAGTTGAATTCGGATCATCCGCAGTGGTGATTTGCAGATTGTTCAGAGTTTCCTGCTGGGGGGTTTCTGGATCTGTTGAATTGCCATTGGACTGTTGTATGTGAGGGGTACTTGGATTCTCTACTGTTTGAGTCTGATTGTTGGCAACACCTTGGTTATTTGTAGAGCTATCAGGAGAATTCAATACAATGGCGACGAGTGCCAAGGTAATGGCTGTCACGGACAGAGCCATTGATACTGGGACAGCAAATGAGCGACGTCTTGCTCTGCGGCGAGCAACGATCGTGGATTTTGGAGTCGGTATCGAGTCGAGGTCGTTGACTGGCGTTTGTGGTGTTGCTGGTAGCGAATCGTGCAACTGCAAGAGGATTTGTGAGGCGAGATCCGGGGGCGATTGTCCACCGATGATTTCTTCGAGCAGCGCATCGATCAACGGATCATGGGGCAGCGGTACATCGTTGTTATTCTCGGTTTCCTGAGGCATGTCGTTTTCCAGGCTCATATTAAATGGCCTCCGCTTGAATTTTATTTTCAACGCATTCGCGTAGTTGTTTTTTGGCTCGTTGCATTAGATTTTTGGCACCGTGTTCCGTGATTTCTAAGAAATCGGCAATCTTGATTCGAGTTTGTTTTTCCCGAAATCGCATCTCCAATGCATCCCTCGCTCGGTCACTTAACGCGTCCATGCAATCTCGCAGTTTGTCTATAATGTCATCGCCGTTGTCCGACCCAGCCCATCTGTCCCAGACAGCATCGAGTTGATCAACATTCTCAACTAATACAACTCGCCCGGATCGTCGCTGCATAGAAATAAATAAGTTATAGGCAACCTTACGTAAGAACCCTGCTGTAGCAGCGTCGTTGTATTGATCAAAGCCTTTGCGGAGTATTTTCAGGAAGGTTTCTTGTGTAATGTCTTCAGCCAACGAGGCTTCACAACCGAGCACACGTAGGTAACGCCAAATCCCGATCTGATATTTCTCAATCAGTTCGGTGGGCGTTAACGGTTTGTGCTGTTGGTTTTCGGTCATGCCATTGCCGGACAGGTAATCCCAAAGTTCCGTAGATTGCGTTACCGGCGACTATATTAGTAACGCTTGGGTAAACGGTAAAATACTCGTAAATGTCATCAAAATATCTAAATTGTGAGCAGTTTTTCGAGTTTAAAGCTCTTCAACGTTGGTATGTCTATCTAGCCCAAAAAAGGACGGTACCAATGCGGTACGCGCCCTTTTGTGGTTAATACTGTGGAATTGGAGGGGGATTGGAGAAATCCTTGGATTACTTCCTATCCAGGAAAAGGGACATCGCTTTAGCTAAACAATTCTTTGATAACTTTACCACTGTTGGCGATCTTCATGGGGCGGCCACTCTTACTGGTAAACGTTGTCTGCAATGAAATGCCGAGTGCGTTACAAACAGAAGCCATAACATCCTGAGATGAATAAGGATCTGTTTCCACGCGTGTTCCATCGGCGGACGTCTTGCCTATCGCGATACCACCATTCATGCCTGCTCCACCAACCACGACACTCCAACTACGAGCCCAGTGATCGCGACCAGCGTTTCCGTTGATGCGAGGAGTACGGCTGAATTCACCCATCCAAATAATGGCGGTGTCTTCAAGCAGTCCGCGTTGTTCAAGATCTTCCGTGAGGGCACTCATCGCTTGGTCAAGTTCTGGCAACTTGGTGTCGCTCAGAGTTTGGTGGATATTCGAGTGCATATCCCAACCGCCTAAACCAACTTCAATGAAGGGAACTCCGACTTCGACTAAGCGGCGGGCCATTAAGCAGCCACGGCCAAAGCCAGTGTTACCGTATCGTTCTTTAACGGACTCTGGTTCGTCGGCAACCTTGAACGATTTCATTTGCTCACTGGTCATCAGATTCAGAGTCTTCTTCAAGATCTTTTGGTGATCCGAAGCGGCTGAACCGCGACGTTGGTTGATGAAACCATTTTCGATCAAGTCGAGAGCATACATGCGTTGATAGAGTCGATCATCGCCAAGACCCATGTCGAGATTTCGGACTTGTCCAGTGCTGCTGACCGAGAACGGTGCCCAAGCCATACCGAGGAATCCTGGTCCAACGCTGCCCCCACCAACGGCGACGAACGGAGGGATTTCCAATTCAGGTCGTTGGTCAATCAGTTGGTTAGATAGGACAGCACCGTAGCTTGGGTGTTCTATGTTTGGGTTAGGGACGTAACCGGTGTGCATGTAGTAACGTCCGCGATTGTGGTCCGCTTCGCGAGTACTCATCGACCGAATAATAGCCATGTTGTGCATCTGCTTGGCCATCAATGGCATGTGCTCGCTAATTTGAGCATTTCCGGAGGTGGCGATCGGCTGGAAAGGTCCACCAGTGGAAGCGCCCGGTTTAAGATCCCAAATATCCATGGTTGAAGGACCGCCACCCATCCACAGTAGGATTGCCGATTTGCGGCGACGTTTAAGGTCATCGGCATTGGCGTAAAGCGTTTCGCCCATTGCTAAGGCAGGCATTGTCATTGCTGATGCGCCAGCCATGTGGGACATAAAGTGTCGGCGAGACATGTTCATGGGATTGCTATTACTCATCATATTTTCTCCGGACTAAAGTAACCGTTGGTAGAAGTGGCTTGTGACCGCCGCTGACCAAAGGCGTATTTCAAAATTGTTGTGTGGTTGCTTTTAGTGATTTAAAATAAATTCGTTACTGTTGAGGACTGCCCACCAGATATCTTGTAGTGCAGCGGTTAAATCTCCCTTGCGAGCGACTAACAGCTTATTGGCGACTTCGACTTCTTTTTTCGCAGGCTGACGTGCGAAGGCTGCTTCAAAAAGGTAGTTGATTTTTTGTGTGTTGCTCAAGTTACTTTTGGCTAATTGATCTAAGAAACTGCCACCGTCCTTCTTAGTGGCTTGCTTGACTAGGTCGCCGTTGAACATCATCAACGCCTGAGGGATCGTACCATTGAAGCTGGTTTGCTCACCACCTTCGTCGTTTCCAAATGCGACGATAAATTGGCTCAGCCATTGGCTCTTTCGTGTTTCTTGTTCTTCATAGGACCCTCGTCCTTTGTCAGCGGAGGTTGCTGTAATAAGTGATTCGTACAACTCTTCGGCTCGCATTTGGCGAATGTAAAAGCGGCTAAATTTAGGTGTTTCGCCCAGCAGCGGATCGTCGGCGGTTTCATTGCTGGAATTTGTGCGACTTGAAAGAGCGTACGGTTCGCTTAACACGACCCAAGTGATAAGTTGTTTTAGGTCGAAGCTTTTCTTGCGAAACTGTTGGCCCAAGTAGTCAACGAGTTCTGGATGCGACGAGGGGTTATGTGGCCCCATGTCGTCGATGGGCTTGGTGAATCCATAGCCCATGAAGTGAGCCCAGATACGGTTGACAGCCATTTTGTCTAGGTAGGTTGAATTGACAATCAATTTGCCCAATTCGTCGCGACGAATGACGTCTTCGACATAGCCGCTGGGATCGATTTTCGTCCCGTCAACGAACACTGGATAGGCAACTTTGGTGATGCCGTTGCGAAGTTCGTAATAGATATCTGCTTTGTCTGGATCTTTGGTAAGTCCTTCGCCGGTGAACGATTCGTTAACGAGTTCGACATGTGAGACGTTACGCGTGCCGGTAGTGAAGCGACGCAGTGATCGAGTTTGGCGAAAAAAGGCGTTCATTTCCCAGAACTTTTGCTGCTTCCATTCATTGAAGGGATGGTTGTGGCATTGTGTGCATTGAACTTGTAGTCCTAAGAAGACGCGGGATGTTTCCGCGGTCGCTAGTGTGGCATTTTCCTCGAGTTTCATTGTCAGGAAATTTACGGCGCCATTATAGTTTTCGGTGCCAGGTGTGTTACTGCCGGTTGCTGTGACGAGTTCTTGAACAATTTCGTTGTAGTACTTATTGCGAGCAAGTGAATCCCGCAGGTATTTTTGTAAGCCAGCACGATTGGTCAAGCTATTACGTTCGGTTCCGCCACTGCGGCCAATTAACACATTGGTCCAGAGAGTGGTCCAGTTTTTGGCGTAATCTTCTGTGTAGTTTTCGTCGTTGAGTAGTTGGGTGACGAGTTTCTTTTTCTTACCGAGATCTTTGTCTTTGACAAATTTATGCAACTCCTCGACGCTGGGAACGCGTCCAATGATGTCGAGGAATACTCGGCGACACCATTCGCCATCGGTTGCTAGAGTTGATGGACGAATTTCGTAGTCATCCCAGCCTTGCCGAATCTGCTGGTTGATAAAACTAACTTCTGGAATTCCATAGTCCTGGGAATCTTGAGCATATGCTGATAACGGCACAAGGGTGCTGAGAATGATCGAGCTGAAGATGAGGATTTTGTTTTTCATGAAGTTGGAATCCTTTGCGTGCTGTTACCCAATGGAAGGCAGACGATAATCTGGTTTGTGAATGACCTGTATGCGACTATGGATAGCTTGCCCACTAATCTATAAACAATTTGGTTACGCCTAGTGTACTCAGAATTATACAGAATTCTCTGTAATGCTATAAAAACGACTTTTGACGATGCTCTAGTATAACTTGATTGTAGTCTTGGGGTGAACCGATATGACTGCATTTAGTGGTAGTTTGGCTCTAAAAAGAGTGACGGATCGTCGTAAAACCGTTATTAGAAAGAGATATAACTTAATTAATATAATGCAGAAGCTGCTGCGGCCGTGGATATTGATATATGGCTGATAGATAGTGCAGTACAGTTCGTAATGTGCATATTTTATGTAGCATTTTACAACAAGTGTAGCATAATAAGACAGGCTTTTTGCAACAGGCGGATATTGAAGATCTGTTCCAAGAACCAATCAATAGTCCACCTGTCACAAATATAGTCTGTTCCAATGACTACGCCTGTATCGTAGCTCATCGCCTTTAATTGTGGCTGTTCCGGCCCCAATTCCGCCTCTTCTCTGTTGCGGCCCCATTAATGATTCGCTGTCATATGGACATGCGTCATAAGCCAATGAGCTACTGACTACCTAGCTAATACCGCAATTGGTGTGCCAAAGGCTGTGGAAACGGGAAATATAGATGTTATGAACCACGAATTAGCACATACGTGTGTTCAAATCGAGCCACTAGTCTCAAAATATTCGGGAAACTGCTCCTCGCCGGCTGGAAACCTCATTAATGAGTTGAAACACGCGGTTGAGCTGATAGACCCTCTGCAGATTAAAATAACTTTAGGCAGATTCTCTGAGATCACCTTGTGCTATTCGCTGAAAGAAGGGACATCGGTTGAGTAGTTGCTCGGCGGTGCCGTCGTCGATGATTTGGCCCTTGTCCATCACAATAACGCGGTCGGCTAGTTCTATAGTTGACATCTGGTGGGTGATCAAGATGGCAGTGCGGTTTGCGAAAAATTTCCGCAGCACACGAAGGATGATCTGTTCGCTTTCCAAGTCGATTTGACTGGTCGCTTCATCTAACACCATGATTTCTGGGTCGCACAAAATAGCCCGAGCCAACGCGATACGCTGCCGTTGTCCCCCGGATAGTTTTCCACCAGATTCACCCACCATCGTTTCATAACCATCGTCTAGTTCTTGCGTGATGAATGCATGTGCTTTGGCTTGTTTTGCAGCTGCATAAATCTGATCATCCGTCGCTTGTCGATCTCCGTATCGCAGATTGTTCATGACCGTGTCATCAAACAAAATAGCATTTTGAGTTACTAAACCAACGCGTGCTCGCACATCATGTTTTTTAAGAGTTGTCAAATCGATGTCATTAAATGCAACGGTTCCACTTTGAGGGTCATAAAATCGAGGGATGAGTTTTGCGAGTGTACTTTTACCACAACCATTGGGTCCAATAATCGCAACGATTTGGCCGGCGGGTATCACGAGTGAAACATCAGTGAGTACTAGATTTGATTCGTCGTAAGCAAATCGTACTTTATCCAACACTAGGCGTTCGATTTTCTGTGGCGGAGTTACGGGATGTTGAGTGTCGGGAACGTCGGGGAGACGATCGAGCATTTCATAAATACGGTCAGCCGCTGCGGCACTTCGTTGGACTAGATTAAATACATCGGCCATTTTTCTCATAGGGTCACTTGCGCCGATGAGAAAGGCAAAGAACGTCATCATTTCTCCGTGACTCATTGGATTGATCGACATTTGGATACCAAGCAAATGCGTTTGTTGATTAAGCACGAGATAGCCGCCGCAAATCACGGCTAAGGCAACAATACCCATTCCCGCAATCTCCGTTGTTGGCCTAGTCAGTGAGTTGAATTTTGCAATACCCATCACGTGTTGATAATAGCGTGTGGTTGCAGTGCGAAAGCGATGTTGCTCATATTCTTCGCCGTTGAAGGCTTTGACAGCAATAATTGATTTAAACGTGTCACCGATCAGTTCATACATCGCGGCCATACTTTGCATTGCGGTTTTGTTGGAGCGTTTTAAAGCCTTAGACAAGATGCCAATCATCAATCCGGCAATTGGCGTCACGATCAGACACAGCAGGAGCAGACGCCAAGAAATAAATGCAGCGCCACCGAGGCAAGCGATCATCTTCAGCGGTTCACGTACCGTTTTGCCGATGAGCATTTTTAGGCCCATCGTCAAGGCTTCAGTGTCATTGGTAAAGCGGCTCATCAGTTCGCCGGTCCGATCATTACTGAAACTGCCTACAGACATATTTAGTGTTCTCGCGTAAAACTCGTTTCTTAATGTAAGCATGGAGCGTTGTGAAAAGCGCTCAACCAAGATAATGTTCGCCATTAACAAAGAACATTTGATTAACGTGCCTACCATCAGTGCGACAATGACTAATACCAGAGTGTCAAATGGTGTGCTGGGTAACCATTTGCGAGCGAACGGAATAAACGACTGTTTTAAGTCGCGAGACCTAATGGCGTCGCGAATTTGTGATTCTACAAATTGAATTTCCGCACTCGACCGTTGCTCGGATTCCCATCGGGTAACGACCGCAGTTTTTTCAGCGATTGAATCTTCGAGTGTAATAATTTCGCTATCGAGATAGGCAGGAATTGACTTCCCTTGGAAAACGACTTCTACCATTGGATAGATCGTTCCAATGTTTGCACTCCAGAACAGAGCCACTAACAGGCTACAGGCAATAATGCCGATGATCGTTAATCGGTATTGGAGACCGATTTTCACCGTTCGAAAGAAATTCTGCATATTGTATTTCTGAAGCCCCCTAAATGCACAAACAGCGGTGTTTTGTAGCAGATATTGGGTATTTAACCAATATCGATGGTAAATAGCGGGGCTAATAATTGAGTTTGGTTGTAATAGATTTAACGATTTGTTGAACTTTGAGGGTTATAGCGGTCGAAAACAACTATACGTGGCGTTTGTACGTACAGTGCCAATATTGCAATCGAGATAGCAGGGAGAGATAGTATGAAACGGATAATGGTCCTAGGTATTGCAGTGATGGTGCTTGCCAGTTTGGGATGTGCCCGTGAAAACCTCCGTCAATCCCAACAGGCTCAATTACCTCAACCCGCAGCGGCTCATGTCAACATGCAGATGCCAGCTGCCAATCAGCAGCAATACCCGGGCAATCAGATGCCTCAAGCTGGTCGAGCTCCGACTGGCGCACCGGTAGGCAGCTACGCTTATCCATACTACACCACTCGCGCACCACGTGACTTCTTAATGAAAAATCCACCGACGATCGGCCGGTAGGTGTCAAACCACAAATGTGGATTTCGTTTTTTGATTAAACCTGTGGACAGTCACGGGGTTATCGTGCGTCGGCGTCAATTGTTACCTTTAGATCAATCGT
The DNA here is from genome assembly GCA_012965455.1 of Planctomycetaceae bacterium. Classification (GTDB taxonomy): domain Bacteria; phylum Planctomycetota; class Planctomycetia; order Pirellulales; family Pirellulaceae; genus UBA721. Next base: position 17,668 of record DTSG01000597.1, read on the forward strand.
TTTTTGTTGACGGGCGGTCAAGGCACCGCCTATACACCACATTACGAACTAAACTGTCCGACGACCAAAGAAACGTTTTGGCCGCCAAATCCAAAGCTATTGTTTAGGGCAATGTTACATTGCTGTTCGCGAGATTCGTTAGGTACGTAATCAAGATCGCAATCAGGATCAGGATTTTGATAGTTGATTGTTGGTGGCAGTACATTATCGCGAATCGCCATCAAACAGAAAATCAACTCGGTTGCACCGGCTGCCGTGATCAAGTGACCGATCATGCTCTTTGTGCTGGAGATAGGTGGAGGTGTTTCACCAAACACTTCTTTACAAGCCTTCGTCTCGACTCGATCATTAACCGACGTGCTCGTGCCATGAGCGTTCACGTAGTCGATTTGGGAAGGATCAATTCCGGCACTGGCAATCGCGCGGCTCATGCAGCCGATCGCACCACGTCCGTCTGGATGTTGGTCCGTCACTCGGAAAGCATCTGCTGTAGAACCATAACCCAAAATTTCACCGTAGATCTGAGCGCCCCGTGCTTTGGCATGTTCAAGCTCTTCAAGGATCAGCATCGATGCTCCTTCGCCCAACACAAATCCGTCTCGCAGACGATCAAACGGTCGGGAGGCACCGGTGGGGTCGTCGTTGTTCTTAGACAATGCCGTTAGCAAATTGAAACCTGTGACGCCAAATGGGTGGATCATGCTGTGCGTACCACCGGCAATCATCACATCGGCGTCGCCGCGAATAATTTGTGCAGTCGCTTCACCCACTGCTTGGTTGCTAGCAGCACAGGCAGTCAGCGTATTGGTAGAAGGCCCTTGGAGATCGAACATCGCTGAAATATGTGCGGGAGGTAAATTTGGTTCGTTTTCAAGTTCGCGGGTTGGATTAAAGGAGTTATAGCCGCGCGCGGTAAACGCATCGATGTCTAGTCCGTCCTCAGTCAGTCCGCCGACGACGCTATTGGTAAAGGCTTCGAATTCTTGAAACCCCTCGCCCGACCCTAAGTAAATCCCGAAGCGAGCCGGATCGACATTGGCATCGAGGATGCCGGAATCAGTCATTGCTTGGTGGGCAGCACCAGCGCCGAATCGAGTGTGCCGACCGCGGTCAAACCACTCAGCAGGATCTTCGCCGATAGAGGAAATGCACCAATCTTTGACCTCGGCGCAGATCTTAGTAGGAAATTTGCTGGCGTCAAATACAGTGTTGTAACCCACACCGGATTTGCCCTCTTTGATACCATTCCAAACAGTATCTAGATCATTCCCGAGAGGATTGATCATACCAATGCCTGTGACGACCACGCGACGAACCATGTGAAGGGATCCTTGTTCTAGGTTCTGTTTGTAGTAAACGATTTAACTTAAAAATAAAAATCTGAAATCCATCAATGCAGAGGATAATTCAATTAATAATGCCTAGCATCGAATCTGGATTTTAACTTAGGAATGTAAACCTTGAAAACCACGATTTAGCGTTTTGCGATAGAATTCCGCAAAACAGTCGTCAGAAGAATCAATTACACGCTCTGCTCAAGGGATTTTTCCGCATCAAGCATGAATTGTGGCGGGGTGATCGGATCACCATTGGCGGTGACACCGATTTTATACATATCTAGAGCTCGCAATAAATTGATGAAGTCGATGGGATAGAACTGATCGATGTCAGCCATCTCGCCTCGCAGACACGCAAAAATCAAATTTATCTCGGCGACCAGATTTCCGTCACAATGCACTTCGCCATTGATGATGCCGCCGTCCTCTCGGATATCTGCGGCAATTGCCGTAATGCGCAAACTATCTCCGGGACGAACAATGTTGTGAAAGATTGCCTTGCTGACTTTGGCTAATACCACACTCTCAATAAACTGGTTGTGTTCACCGACGAGTAAACCGCCGGTTTGTGCCAAGCCTTCAATGATGAGCGAATTAGGCATCATTGGAAAACCAGGCCAATAACCATGCAAGTGCTCTTCTGCCATCGTAACGTTTTTGATGGAGACGGCGCGGACGCCGCTGACAAACTCCTCAAATCGATCGATCCAGTGCCAACGCATGAAATATTCGCTATCGTTTGTGGGGCTATAGATTTGTTGTGTGGTTTTCGTTTTAAAAAACGAAATTGAACTAGTTAAAAAGTTGGCTATTCGTACGAGCTAATTCATTAATAGCAACGAATAATGCTTAACGCTGCCTCGAAGTCATTGCATATGCTGTAATAAGCAAAGTCCGCCCAAGCGACTACTTGTCTTCTTCGGCAGGGGCTT
>DTSG01000598.1 GCA_012965455.1 Planctomycetaceae bacterium
CCGTCGACCGGATTCGGAACTCGTCGGACGCTGTACTATCTGGCTGGGTTGATGATTGTGTTGCTGGTCATGGTAATTTTGACAGCCCCCGACCCAGTAACGTCGAAGTTCATGGGGCAGCGAATTACATTTCGAGGTGTTAGCTTGAGTACGGATTCTGGGATTAAGGTTTTTGACCTTGAAGCACATCGCGGAAAAGTTGTGCTCATCAATTTTTGGGCGACCTATTGTCCTTATTGTCTTGAAGAGATGCCCCAATTGCAGCGTATTTATACGGACCTGCAACATGATGATTTTGTGGTTATTGGTGTCAGCAGTGATGCGCGTCATATTTTAGAGGGTTTTTTGACCAAACAGAGCCAGCCGTGGGATAATATCTTCGGCGACGATGCGGGGCGTCTGGGTAAGAAATTTGATGTAAATACCATCCCGCGAGCCTTCTTAATTAATCGCGCAGGCGTTCTAGTTGCCGTGGGCAATGGGGTTGAGTCGCTGCAAAACAAAATATATGCGCTTGTTCGTAACGACTCTTAGGGTTTGCCGTTAACAGAACTGACATAAACGGTTAGTTTATGGGTAGCTAAATAAACGAAAACAGTAAAAGGAATCAGGTTTAGAATGGATATTGATGGTGGTACGCAGACGGACCAAACAAACGAAACAGTAAGTGAAGGCAACGCAAGTAACCCCAGCAACGAAAGTAACCCAAGTACCGTAGGTGAGCCGCAAATAGGTTTTGCTGATATGGATCTTAGTCGCGACATGCGGCGTTCGCTAGAGCGAGCTGGTTATGAAGAGCCATCTCCGGTTCAAGCTGGCGTTATTCCTCCTGCGCTGGATGGACAGGATGTAATGGGGCAAGCCCAAACGGGTACTGGTAAAACCGCTGCATTTGCGATCCCTATTCTCGAGCAACTGGCTTCGCCGCAAGAGATCGCGGGTGTGCAGGCTCTTATATTGGTACCGACAAGAGAGTTAGCCGGACAGGTTCGCGAAGAATTTGAAAAACTTGCTTACTACATGGATATCAAAACGACCGCTGTTTACGGCGGCCATCCGATCAAGAAGCAAATCGAAGTGTTGAAGAATGGCGTACAGGTTGTGGTGGGAACACCTGGTCGAGTGATCGACCATATTAACCGCGGCACGTTGAATCTACATGAGGCATGGTGTGTCGTGCTTGATGAAGCAGACCGGATGCTTGATATTGGTTTCCGTCCAGATATTGAAAAAATACTGCGCGCAGTCACGCGCAAAGACCGTCAGACATTATTACTAAGCGCGACAGTTCCGCCTTCGATTCAACGCTTGTCGACACAATATATGTACAAGCCGATCATGTTGGATTTTTCGAACACGAACGTTTCGGCCGATACAATCGATCAATTCTATTTTACGGTGGATCGCAAACGAAAATTCGCTTTGCTGAAACGTTTGTTACAACGTGAACAACCTCATCAAGCCATTGTTTTTTGTCGCACCAAACGAGGGACCGATCGTATCGCCCAGCAATTGGCTGAGACCTTTGACAATGTGGGCTGTATCCATGGTGATATGAATCAGTCGGCGCGTGATCGTGTGATGAAGCAATTTCGAAATGAAACGTTAAAGGTGCTCGTGGCAACAGATGTTGTCGGACGAGGCATCGATGTAACGAGCATTTCGCACATCATCAATTTTGACACGCCCGAAGATTGTGATGACTATGTACATCGCATTGGTCGAACTGGCCGGATGGGTCGTGAAGGTGTGGCATATACGTTTGTCTCGGACGATGAAGGCGAGTTGTTGACGAAGATTGAGGTGAGGATCAATCGCTTGTTGGAACAGGACGCGATAGAAGGCTTTGAATTAAAAGTTGAAACACCGGTTGAGTATAAAAAAGAACGGGTCGCTGCGGTTGCGGCGATGCGTGGTCGAGGACCAGCGAAACATCGCCGGAGACTGTAATGATGCGCAGTTCACAGAATAGATTCATCATGGGCCCTGTGGCCTGCTGTTGCTTACTATTGGTGAGTTGCTCGTCGCGTGAAGCCGCACAATCCGACAATCCGGTGGCGAAACAAAATGGTACAACGTCAACTAAGCCTGTGCAACAACAGGCGCTAACTCCGCGGCCGACACATCCGTCCCAACCTCCATCCCCAGTTGTCGTAAGTCCTGACGAACAAACCAAACCGGCTATGCAGCCGTTGCCAATACAGATCGACGGACCCGCCGCCGCTGCTCGTAAAAATCCGTTGGACCCGGAGAAGATTCTCGCGCAGGGTATTCGAACGATACAGGGCAAACATCTAACGCTTTACACCGATATGCCCGCGAGCGCGGATATTCAGGGCTTGCCTAAAATCGTTGAATTGGCGATTCCGCAATGGTGTGAGTATTTCAACATTGCTGCCGAGAAAATGACGGCTTGGAAAGTATCGGTTTGTTTAATACAAGATCGCAAGAAATTTGATGCAGCCGGCTTGATACCCGCAACATTGCCCAGCTTTGATCATGGATATGCGTTTGGCGACAGATTGTTTATCAATGAACAACCGAGTGCCTACTATCGTCGTCACTTACTGCTGCATGAGGCTACACATGCGTTCATGTTCGAAAACTTTTCGAGTGCTGGACCACCTTGGTACATGGAGGGCATGGCTGAATTCTTAGCCACGCATACTTGGGACGGCACACAACTTCAGCTGCGGCAGATGCCAAAAACGAAAGAAGACGTTCCTTATTGGGGCAGAATCAAAATCATCAAAGACCAAGTTGCTGAGAAAAAAGGGTTGATGATCCAAGAGATCATGAATTTTGGTAGTGATGCTAAGTTGCGATTGGATGCTTACGCTTGGAGTTGGGCGGCTTGTAGTTTTCTAGATACTCATCCCGCCTTTCAAAAGACGTTTCGGGAACATTTGAAGAACATCGGAGACAGTTCGCCCGAGTTTTCGTTGGACTTGGTAAAAGCCTATGGCGAGCAATGGTTTCAGGTCCGTCAGCAGTGGCAAGTATTTGTGATGAATATGGAATATGGATTTGATATTGCACGAGAATCCATTGATGTTGTCGAGGTTCGCCCACTTGGATTAGCGGCCGAAGTAATTCCGGTTCGCGCCGATCGTGGTTGGCAGTCTACGGGTTTGCGAGTTACCGCAGGAATGAAATTGGCGATTACGGCCACTGGACGATTTGTTATTCACCGTGAAGACTCTGCCGAGCAGCCGCAGGGCGTGCCATGGGAAAGTGAAGCGGGAGGGATTACGATACGCTATCATCGGGGGCAGCCGTTGGGAAAATTATTGATTGCACTCGATGAACCACAACAACTTGGCGAAACTGGTTTAGCTAATTATGGCGCTGTTGGAGAAGGTGGAGATATTATGATTCCGTCGAATGGAGTGCTTTATTTTCGAGTGAACGATTCACCGGCCGAACTAGCAGCGAATGAAGGTGCATTGCAAGTAACCGTGCAGCAAATCACAGATTAGGCACCATTTCTAGCGTTGTCTGATTGACGAAATAGTGTTGGGCTTCCACAATTTTTAGTTGACAGTAAATCATTGTTTATTTAACGCATTTGGAACTGCGCTCAATTAACCCGTTGGGCGCCGACAAGAAGGAAGTGAACAAACGAATGAGCGTAATGCAAACGCAAGACCCCGCCGTTTTTGAGAGTATTGAACAGGAACGCAGTCGCCAACGATGTGGACTGGAGATGATTGCCAGCGAGAATTACACGAGTCGAGCAGTGATGGAAGCGTGCGGCAGTGTGTTGACCAATAAATACGCAGAAGGATATCCAGGTCGCCGATATTATGGAGGCTGTGAACATGTTGATACCACGGAATCAATAGCGATTGCCCGCGCCAAAGAATTGTTTGGCAGCGACTCAGTCAATGTTCAAGCGCACTCGGGCTCCCAAGCCAATATGGCCGTTTACTTGTCGTGCTTAGAGTATGGCGATTGTGTGATGGGCTTGGATCTCGCTCACGGTGGTCACTTGACGCACGGTATGCATCTCAATATTTCCGGCATTCTCTACGACTTTGTGAGTTACGGAGTAGACCCAGAGACGCACCGTTTAGATATGGATCAAGTGGCAAAGTTAGCGAAAGAGCACAAACCAAAATTGATCGTGGCTGGTGCCAGTGCTTATCCGCGAGAAATGCCCCATGATGAATTTGCACAGATTGCGGAAGATGTTGGAGCGTTGTTGTTTGTGGACATGGCCCATTATGCGGGACTTGTCGCAGCCGGTGTCCATCATAATCCAGTCGAGTGTGCAGACTTTGTGACGACGACGACACACAAGACTTTACGAGGCCCTCGCGGCGGGATGGTGATGTGTAAAGACGAACATACCAAGGCGATCAATCGTAGTATTTTCCCTGGCTTGCAAGGTGGTCCGTTGATGCACATCATTGCTGGTAAAGCGATTTGTTTTGGCGAGGCGTTAACGGATGAATTTAAACAATATGGCCAACAGACGGTCGACAATGCGAAAACGCTCGCGGCTGCCTTACAAGCTGGCGGTATGAAGTTGGTCAGTCGTGGAACGGATAATCACTTGATGCTGCTCGATGTAGCTCAGTCGCTCGGGATGGGCGGTAAACTTGCCGAAGCCGTATTGGATCAATGTGGAATTACGGTCAACAAGAATATGATCCCCTTTGATGAACGAAAACCGAATGACCCATCAGGGATTCGTATTGGTACGCCAGCGTTAACGACTCGAAAAATGGGCACCGATGAAATGAACTCCATTGCGAACTGGATGATAAGTGGCTTGCAAGCTCCAGAAGATACCGCGCTGCATGTATCGATTCACCAGCAAATTCGTGAGTTATGCGAGCAGTTTCCAGTTCCTGAAGACAGGTAATCTCTACATAATACAGAAGAGCCTTTTTGGTTTCCTAACGATTTGTTGTACGATATATGTAGAACGACAGGTAGGATACTCGGCCACATAGGTATAATGCATTAAGCGGTTTGAAGTTCTTCAACGATTGCAGCGAGAACTCCTACGGTAATTCTAAAAAGGGTAAACAAGTAAGCGATGTCAGATAAGAATAGAATTTTAATTGCCGACGACAACCAAGCGAATTGCGAATTGCTAGACGCTTATTTGTCCGAATTGGATTGCGAGATTGATTTTGCCGTCGATGGACAGGATACGCTTGATAAGGTTGCGTCGTTTAATCCAGATTTGATATTGCTGGACGTAATGATGCCCAAATTCAATGGATTTGAAGTTTGTGAACAGATCAAAGCGGCTCCGGCCACGGCTACGATTATGGTTCTGATGGTGACGGCGTTAAATGAACGGGGTGATATTGAACGTGCCGTGAAGGCGGGAACGGATGATTTCTTGTCTAAGCCAGTCAATCAAGTTGAGCTGTTAAAGCGAGTGGAGAACATGTTAAAGTTAAAAGATGTCACTGACGAGGTCGAGCGATTACGCAAGTATATCGAGGAGATGGAACAGTAGATTTGCTGCGAAGTTGGAATTGCACGTTCACCCCATTCTATTGTTCGCTGAATCAAAACCAGATGAAGAGCGTGTTATGCCAATTATCAGACCCACTCCCGCAAATCTAGCCACGCTTGTCAGCAGCGATCACCGCCGCAGATTTTCTTTGTGTTTGATTTGTATTACGTGTTTTGCATCGATATTCGTGCTTTGCTCGCAAACTGCTCGCGCTGCTCAAGACAGTCCCGCATTGCGACAGAAACGCATTGGGGTTTTGATTGAGCAATTAGGCAATGATGATTTCACGACTCGAGAAGTTGCACAAGGCAAATTGCTTGAACAGGGGTTATACGCTTTTGATAAATTACATCTTGCTCAACATCATGATGACATTGAGATATCCAAGCGGGCGATGTTTCTGATTGGCAGTATTCGCATTCCGTGGACTGTGCGTACCGATGGTCCCGAAGTACGTGTGATCTTGAGTGGATACGCAGACAAAAACAGCGAAGATCGCAAGAGTCACATGCAACGTTTAGCTGCGCTGGATGATTACCTTGGCATCGCGGCGCTGAGTCGTATGGTGCGCTATGAATCATCGAATCGTCTGTCGCGCTTTGCCGCGCTGTTGATCATGAACCAAGTAGTCCCTACCGATGTTACCCGCAGCAAAGAGCTAGTTACAGAATTAGAAGGCTTGCATAGTGAGAGTAGCCGCGTGGGGGCACGGTGGGTTCAAGCATACGCGTTATCACTAAAATCTCCCCAGAAATCAGTTGAC